>JANYBF010000588.1 GCA_025360895.1 Verrucomicrobiota bacterium | reverse complement strand
GTCGGACTCTGGCGTGCGCGGAAGGATTTCCATGAGCGACTTGCGGCGATTTTGAATCGGCTTGCCACCCACGAATTGCCAGAGGTAGGCGTCAAAGCTGCCGAACTCTTTTTGCACCGCAAGGAAGGCACTCGCGTTCTGGATGGTCGCAGCAATTTTCAACCGGTTGCGCACGATGCCGGCGTCCGCCAGCAACGTCTGCACTTTCCGCGCATCATACCGGGCGACCTTCCGGGCGTCGAAGTGGTCAAACGCGCGCCGATAGTTTTCACGCTTCTTGAGGATGGTGGACCAACTCAAGCCCGCTTGCGCACCTTCGAGGATGAGCATTTCAAACAAGCGGCGATCATCATGCACCGGCACGCCCCACTCGGTGTCGTGGTAGGCGATGTCGAGTTCAGTCTTGGGCCAGGCGCAACGATTCATAAGCGAATCCTTAAACCACGAGTGGACACAAATTGCCACGAATGGGCTTTACCGGGTCGGGCGGGTGAACCATTCGCAACGGCACGACCAGGCACGGGTGGCAGGCGCAGAGTTCCGCTCTCAACAACGATTCGTGTGTCTTCGTGACCATTCGTGGTTAATCCTCCGGTAGCGGTTTACCTTTGGTTTCTGGCAGGAAAAACAACGCCACCACACCAAGCAAAAAAATCCCGCTCATGTAGGAGGCCGCCGTGCGAAAGGCGGCAAGCTTCGCTTCGGATGTTGTGGCGCCGGCCGCGAGAGCGGCCTGCAAATGGCCCAGAGTGAATGGTCCGCTCGCCGCGATGAACCGGCCGACGTTGTAACAAAAACTCGTGCCCGTACTCCGCAAACGAATGGGAAACAGTTCCGGCAGGTAGATCGCAAAGCCCGCGAACAATCCCAACTGACACGCCCCCATCACCGCGCTCATCCAGATGTCGCTCCGGCTGTTGAAAAATTGGAAGTAACCGATGGTGGCCGCGAAGGCACAAACAAAACCCACCGCGAAGGCGGGCTTACGGCCCCACCGCTGGGCGGCCCGGGTGAACGCCAGCATCCCGAAGAAGGCGCCGATGTTCTGCACCATCATATTCACGCCAATCCATTTGGTTTTTTCCGCCGCGAATTTTTCCGGCGCCACCCCCGCCTGTTTGAGCGAGCGCTCGATGACATCGCCCACCAGTTCCGGGCTGAAGAAGCCGATGCCCCACAACCCCACCACGCCCGCCACGCACAGCAACATGCCGACCAGCGCCGGCTTGCGCCACCGCGCCTCGCCGAAGAGTGATACGTACGAACCAAATTTCGCACCCGTCAATTTGCCCGCCGCCCGCGCCGCCACCCATTTCTCCGGTTCCTTGAGCCGCATTTGGAGAAACACGCACAGGAAGGCCGGCAATGCCCCGATGATGAACATGTATTTCCAAGCCATACCGGCCGGGATGGATTTACCCTCCAGTGAACCGAGAAAAATGGCAATGCTCGCCGCCGTAACATTTCCCACCGCCGATAACGCCTGCAATGTGCCCAGCGCGCCTGTGCGCGAGCGCTCGGGCAAACCGTCCGCCACCAATGCCACCGCCAGCCCGAACACACCGCCAACGCCCAGGCCCGTCACGAACCGGTACGCCGCAAAATCTACCCAGCCCGTTGAGAATGCCGATAGGCCAGTACAGACCGAATACAACAGCACCGTCACGGTAAGCGTGCGGGCCCGCCCGATCCGGTCCCCCACGGCGCCAAAGATCAATCCGCCTGTCGCCCAACCCGCCACAAAAATCGCCGTCGCATAGCCGCCATAAAGCTTCAAGTCGGATCCAGGGGGCAGCAGTGCCTTCATCGCACCGTTCCGCCCCAGCAAGAACAATTGCTGATCCAGGCAGTCGAATAGCCAGGCCAGCGTCGCCATGCCGAAAACGAACCAATGATAAGGCGTCAACTCGCGCCACCAAGGTAGCGCGGCGCCGGGCAGGGTGGATGGTTTGTTCATGTCGGGCCGGAGTATTGCGAGGAAACTCCACCGTGGCTACTCACAAAATGGGGATGACCCAATGGCCAACCCGGTGCGCCAGGGCGCAAAAAATAGTTAATGCCGACACTGCAGCCAATGCCATAGCTACAGCATCGCAACGGTTGCTGATAATCATGAAACGAACCCGTTGTATTTAGGTTCGCTTGTTAGGGCGCCCACAACGTTGGCCGCGTTGGAGCAGCCAGTTCAGGATCCGCAGGCTGCCGTAGGGCTGCCGGCTTTCCTGGTGCGCCGGCGTGATTGAAACCACGTTCAAGGAAGAAACGGAAACCGATTTGTTCGGCGAACAGACCGTCCTGTGCGGCGGCGCGAGCGCGCTGGTGCAGGCCGGCTTCGAGACGCTGGTGGAAGCCGGTTATCAGCCGGAGATGGCTTACTTCGAGTGCTTGCACGAGTTGAAGCTGATCGTGGACCTGATGAACGAAGCGGGCATCAGCGGCATGCGTTTCTCGATTTCCGAGACTGCCAAATGGGGCGACGTGAGCGTCGGCCCGAAGATTATTGACGCGAGCGTAAAGAAGCGGATGAAGGTAGCGCTCAAGGACATTCAATCCGGCAAGTTCGCCAAAGGCTGGGTCAATGAATACAAGGGCGGCTACAAGAAATACAATGCCCTACTCAAGAAAGGCACGCAGCATCCAATTGAGAAAACCGGTGAACGCCTGCGCGGGCTGATGCCGTGGATGAAGAAGCGCTCGATCAAGGGTACGCAGGCCTCTTACTGAAACGCGGACTGCGGAATTCGGAACGCGGAATTTAACAGCCGCCGGAGCGAAAGCTTCGGCGGCTGTTCTTTTCGTTGGTTAGGGTGGATCGATTTTCCAATCCGTGAGCATCGTTGGCTCTTTATCCCAATCCGATTGAACTTTGAATTGAATGAAGATTGCGCCACTGGTCAAAGTTATGTTTTCCGAAAATTTTACGTTATTGTCTTCATCCTTCCGTCCCCGCTTTATTGGTTTCCACGATCCAGTGCATTCTTCCGATGAGCCCAAGCGGTATTCCAATGTGCCTTGGAAGGCAACGCTGTCGTCATACCCATTTGGTGAAATCTCAATATTGAGTTTTGCTGGTCCAACCTTTGGTGGCCACGGTTTAATCACTGCTTGAAGATCAGATTTGTCTCTTAATTGCCAGAACGTTCCTTCTTGCTCTTGCAGTGGTGGCGTCCTTTCAGAGGTAGGTAATTCGGACGCACGCTTCGCCCCGATGCTTCGTAAATATTCTGCTATCTCTCTTGTTTTCTTTTTGTCGAGCCATTCGGCGAAATCAAGCGCGGTTTCGATTCTGCCACCAAAACGAACAACATTAAGTTTCGCGCCGGCCTCGACCAGCGTTTTGACGACGCTAATCCTCTTGCTTGCGACCGCAGCGATGAGGGGTGTTGTTCCTTCTTCTTCTGCCAAATTTGGATCTGCGCCCGCTTCCAGCAATAACCTTACGAATCCCTCGTGTCCAAAAGTTGAAGCAGTACCGAGCGCGTGGCTTCCATGACGCATCGCATTGACATCAACTCCTGCTTTGAGCAGTAGCTTCAAAACTTCGGTGTTTCCATGGTGTGCGCACTCGGCAATTGAAGAGGTCCGTTTTGCGCCTTGCCCCACGTTTGGTTTTGCACCCCGTCTAAGGAGCAACTGAACTAAATTCACGCTTCCATAAAACGCAGCCCAATCCAAAGCTGTCTTCCCTAATTTGTCTTGGGCATCGATTTTCGCCCCTAAGTCCAACAACAATTCAACAACATCTTCGCGCCTTGATTCAGTTACGGCATCCATAAGCGGAGGTTGCCCACTTTTATTTCGCTCGTTAATGCTCGCCCCGAGTTTCACGAGCGTCTTAATTGCGTCCCTTTGCCCATGCCGCACTGCGAAGTGGAGCGGTGTGTCGCCCTCGACTCGAAATGTTTCTTTCTTTCCGTTGATGTCTTGTCTCGCAGCTACAAATGCCTCAATGGCTTTTGTATCGCCGCGTTTAGCTGCCGTCCAAAGGTCTTTGGGTTTGAAAAAGTTTCCAAACATAAACGTCACTCCCGACCGCCCAGCGAATGGATTTAGGTATGCGACGGCTCTAACTCACCGCCCACTTCAGAATCGCCTTCTGAACGTGCAAACGATTTTCTGCCTGCGTGAAGATCGTGCCCGCGTTGGCTTCGAAAGTTTCGGCGTCGATCTCCTTGCCGCGATACGCGGGCAGACAGTGCATGACGAGTGCGCCGGGTCTGGCCAGTTTCACAAGTGATTGATTGATTTGATAACCTTTCAAAGCCTTCAGTCGCGCAGCGGACTCGGTTTCCTTGCCCATGGAGACCCAAACATCGGTGTAGAGCACGTCCGCGCCTTTGGCCGCCGCTTTCACGTCGGCGGTGCAAAGGATTTTCCCACCCGCCCGTTTGAGCAACGCGACGGAAGGTTGGAACTTCTTCGGCGCCGCGATACGAAGTTCGAAGCCGAGTTTTGCCGCCGCGAACATCCATGATACCGGCACGTTGCACGCGCCATCTCCCACAAATGTCACCACCTTGCCGGTGATGACACCCAGTTTTTCCTGAATGGTCTGAATATCCGCGAGAATCTGGCACGGATGCTCCTCGTCCGTGAGGGCGTTGATCGTGGGAATGCCGGAGAACTGCGCAAACTCCTCCACGTCGCTTTGGGCAAAAGTACGAAAGACCGCGCCGTGAATCATGCGGCCCATGACGCGCGCCGTATCCTTGATCGGTTCACCGCGACCGAGTTGAATGTCCACCGCGCTCAGGAACATGGGTCGTCCGCCGAGTTCGGCGACGCCCACTTCAAAGGACACCCGCGTACGCGTAGATGATTTGGAGAAAATCAAAGCCCAGGTCTGCCCCGCCAGCGGTTGCGACTGGTGCCGGCCGCGCTCGCGTTTCATCACCACCGCATCGGCCAGGATCTGCTCCATGTCCGACTGGGCCAATTTTTCAATGCTTAAAAGATGTTTCACAATTTACAAACCCATCACAAACGACATGGTTATAGCAATCACAGGGCTATTGTCTCAAGCTTCGTTCGCAGCGGCAGGCTTGCGCCCTTCGGTCTGTCAACTATCACCCCGCGTGCTTGCTGACCACCGATTCGAGAATGCGCAACCCCTCCCCGGCTTCCCCACGCGTCAGATTGAGCGCCGGGAGCAGCCGAAGGACGCTCGCGCCCGCCGGGATGACCAGCATTCCGGCGGCGTGCAACAAATTCGTAAGCCGCACCGCCTGCGACTTGCCGGGATCGCCCGGCAGATTCGGAATCCCCGCCGCAAACTCGATGCCGATCATCAGGCCGAGGCCGCGGACATTTTGGATCACACCCGGATACGTTTGCGCGAGCCGCTCCAGTCCCACCAGGAGAAATTCGCCCGCCGCCCGGGCATTTGCTTCCAGCTTCTCTTGTTCGATGACTTCGAGAATCTTCAAGGCCACCGCACAGGCCAGTGGCGACCCGCCGTAGGTCGTGCCATGTGTCCCGGCACTCAACAAATCGGCATACGGGGCGCGCACCCAGAACGCGCCCATCGGAAAGCCGCCACCGAGCGACTTGGCCATCGAAATCCCGTCGGGCAAAAACGCGTCACCGCCCGGCACGCCTTCCAGAATGCGCTGGAAACTTTGAAACCGTCCGCTCCGAAAATGTCCGCATTGCACGCTGTCCATGAGCAGCAGCAGCTTCTTTTCGTCGCACAAAGTCCGCAGGCCGAGGAGGTATACCGGAGTCGCGGGGGTCACGCCGCCTTCCCCTTGAATACCCTCGATCATGATCGCAGCCGTCGCCGGTGAAATCGCGTTCCGCATCGCGGCCAGATCGTTGAACGGCACATGCCGGAAGCCTGGCATCGTCGGTTCGAAGCCTTTCTTCACCTTGTCCTGACCGGTGGCCGCAATCCCCGCCAGCGTCCGGCCATGGAACGAGTTGATCGTAGTAATGACTTCAAACCGGCCCTCATCGTGGCCAAACTTGCGTGCGAGCTTGAACAATCCCTCATTGGCTTCCGCGCCACTGTTGCCAAAAAAACATTTACCCGGCCCAATGAGTCCAACCAATGCCTGCGCCAGCCGTCCTTGCGGTTCGTGATAATACAGATTGGAAATATGTACGAGCTGCTTCGACTGCTCGACGAGCGCCTCGGTTATGGCCGGATGCGCGTGGCCCAGCGCACACACCGCGATGCCGCCGCCGAGGTCGAGATAACGCCGGCCATTCACGTCAAAAAGATAACTCCCCGATCCGTGACTAAGCGCCAGATCGAAGCGCCCGTAGCTGGGAACGACATTCTTGGTAAACAATTCACGAATCGTCTCGAACTGGTTGCGGACGATTGGCGGCGGTGCGGGCACAATTTCTTTCATGTTGCGGATGTCAACACGCCAAAGGTGCGACCCGAAAGCAAGCAAACTCGCGCGCGAGCCTGATCTTTCCCGGGCACGGGATAGTCACCCACGGATTGCAAGCAAGCGCTGGAACGATATTTTTCTTCGCGACGTGGGCAAGTTGCCGCTAACTTGCCGACATGCACAGCCGATTCAGAACTGTCAAAAACGCGAAGGCCACAAGCTTCGCCGAAACTTTTTGCCGGGTCTGCGGTTTCCATTCCCCAAGGAGATAATGATGAATTTGCCATCCGCCCGGGAAGTTTACCAAAAGATCGCCGCCAACATCAGCCAAGTCATCCAAGGCCAGTCGGCGGCGACGCGCAAGCTGCTCGCGGCGCTCGCCAGCGGAGGCCACGTATTACTTGAGGATTTTCCCGGCACCGGCAAGACCACCCTGGCCAAGGCGCTGGCCCGCTCGATTGATGCCCGGTTCAAGCGCGTGCAGTTCACGCCCGACTTGTTGCCATCGGACATTCTCGGCGTTTCCATCTTCAACCAGCGGGAGCAGGAGTTTCAATTTCACGACGGACCAGTGTTCACCAACATCCTGCTGGCCGACGAAATCAACCGGGCCTCGCCCCGAACTCAATCGGCCCTGCTGGAAGCCATGGGTGAGGCGCAGGTGAGCGTGGTCGGTGAGCGCCGCCATCTTGCGGAGCTTTTCTTCGTCGTGGCCACACAAAATCCGGTGGAGTTTCGCGGCACCTATCCCCTGCCCGAAGCACAGATGGACCGGGCATCAATCGAGCGGGCCAGCGCCTTGGCCAGGGTGGTCTTGCCGGTGCCGGGAAAATCCTCAAGTAATACGTGGCCCCCGCTGGCGAGCGCGGCGAGCAGCTTGCGCGTCGCTGCCGACTGGCCTTGCATGACCTGGCCGATGTTGGCGGCGATCTTTTGGTAAACTTCCCGGGCGGAGGGTGAATTCATCGTTGTCTCCTTGCGGAATGGAAACCGCGGGCCCGGGAAAAAGTTTCGGCGAAGCTGGTGGCTTTCGCATTTTTTACCGTACTGAGTCGGTTGTGC
>JANYBF010000542.1 GCA_025360895.1 Verrucomicrobiota bacterium | reverse complement strand
CCGTGAAGCCCGCGCTCGTCCTTGCGCTCAATCCGTCCATTGACGCCGAGTGGCGCGTGAACGACGTGCTGTGGGAAGAAAAGAATAATGTCCATTCCGAGCGCCGTTGGGCCGGAGGCAAAGGTATCAATGTGGCCCGCTGGCTGAAGCAACTCGGCGGGGAATCGCGACTGCTCTTGCCGCTCGGGGGACCAACCGGGGCGGAGCTTGACCGTTATCTGCGGGCGGAGCAGCTTCCCGCCAAAATCATCCGACTACGCGAAGCAACTCGCGTCAACATGATCCTCACCACGAAGAGCGGACGTCAGATGCGTTTCAATCCATTAGGGCCGAAACTTTCACCTCGGGAATGGCGTGGCATTCTAAATGGCGTTAAGCAAAATATCGCGCGATTGCCGGCGGAGCAGGGTGGGTCGCCGCGTCCGACCAACCTGCTGATTCTCTCCGGCAGCCTGCCGCGCGGCGTACCAATCACGGCTTATGCCCAACTCATCCGCCTCGCGCACCGTTACGAGGTGGGCACTTTGCTTGATTGCGATGGTCCGGTATTCACTGCGGCCCTCAAAGCCCGACCGTTTCTGGTGAAGCCGAACGAACATGAACTCGCCCAATGGTGGGGGAAACCGCTGCGGACGGAAGGCGACATCCTCCCCGCTGCCCGGGCGTTGTCCGGTCTCACGCGCGGGTGGGTTTTGGTTTCGCGTGGAGGCCGCCGAAGCTTGTTGGTCAATGTGACGGAAGGCTTCCAAAGTTTTGCCCGCCCACGTTGCGTGCGATCGCGCAACACGGTCGGGGCCGGGGATGCGCTGTTGGCGGGGGTTGCGCGCGAAATTCAATTGTGCCACACGCCGGAGCAATGGCTCCGGAGAGGGGTGGCGGTGGGCACCCGGGCGACTCAAATACCGGCTGGCCAGATGCCATGACGAACAGGGTGTGACGGTGGGTGGTCGGCAGGTTGGTTTCGGTCTTAATCTTTTTTGGAATCTTTGGCCGACCGCAATTCCACTTGTAGCCGGTGCGCCTCGTCGCTAGCTTGCGCGTCATGTTGAAGCAATCAATTCTTATGTTGGCGCTGGCAACTCTGGCAACCTCCTGTGCGACTTCGATGGTAAAATCTTCGCCCAAGCAATCTTCGCTCCCCGAACTCCAGCGCGTCGGGGTCAAGTTCAAGAATGTGCTGCGCCTACCGGAGTTTGAAACCACACCGGCAGCCGTCAAAGCCACCGCCGATCAAACCATGGCCGCCGCCAATGCCGCGCTCGACCAGATCGGCAAACTCCCGCCCGGCAAGGTCAACTTCACCAATACCATCGGGGCACTGGATGGCATCGGTTTTCTAACCAGCGGGGCGATGAACCGGCTGTATCTCATCAAGGAGACGAGCACCAATGCGGCGATGCGCGAGGCGGCCACGGACGCAGTGAAGCGTTTGCAAGAATGGGGCGTGGGCTTGGATTACCGGGAAGATGTCTATCGCGCGGTGAAAGCGTACGCCGATACCCAGCCACAGTTGGTGGGCGAGGAGGCGAAATTGCTGGCGGACACGATGCGCGATTATCGCCGGGCCGGACTGGCCTTGCCGAAGCCGCAGCGGGACGAGGTCGAGCGCCTCCGCAAAGAACTCGCAAGCGTCAGTACGGACTTCGACAGCAATATCAACCAGGCCCAGAAAGGCATTAAGTTGACCAAGGCCGAACTGGATGGTGCGCCGGACAGTTTATTGGACGCTCCGGGTATCAAGACGGGAGCGGACGAATACACGGTGATGGTGAACGTGACTTGGCAATACCTCGCGGTCATGGAACACGTCAAGAGTGAGGCGGTGCGCCAGCGTATGCTGACTGAGCAGAACCGACTGGCACTGGCGGAGAACGTGCCGCTCGTTGAAAAAATCCTGGGCCTACGCGATAACATCGCGAAGCGGCTCGGCTATGCCAATTGGGCGGATTACCAGATCGAAGTGAAGATGGCAAAGAACGGGAAGACGGCCATCGCGTTCGAGGAAAAATTGCGCGACGGCTTGCAACCGAAGTTTGATGCGGAACTGGCCGAGTTCCGCAAGCTCAAGGTGGCTGAAACCGGCGACCCCAACGCACAGATCAATCTCTGGGACTGGCGCTATTACGCCGATCAGTTGAAGAAGACGAAATATAACGTGGACGGCGAGCAACTGCGCGTCTATTTCCCGATGCAGCGGGTGTTGGACGGGATGTTTGCCATCTACCAGCGCATCTTCGGCGTCACCTTTGCGCAACTCGATCCGCCGTATCAGTGGGTGGACGGGCTGCAACTCTGGGCCGTGACCGATACACCAACCGGTGAGCCGCTCGGCTTTTTCTATCTCGACCTGTTTCCACGCGAGGGGAAATTCCACCACTTCGCCATGTTCCCAATCATTGATGGCAAGCGGCTCGTGGACGGCACGTATCAACGCCCGGTCATCTCGCTCGTGTGCAATTTTCCACCGCCGTCCGGTGACAAACCGTCGTTGCTTGATCATGATTCCGTGGAAACGCTGTTTCATGAGTTCGGCCATGCCATGCACGCGATCTTGACCCGCGCGCAGTTCACGCGCTTTGCCGGCACGAGTGTGCCGGGTGACTTTGTGGAAGCGCCGTCGCAGATGTTGGAGAACTGGACCTGGGACAAGAAGGTGCTCGATAGTTTTGCGGCGGACTATCGGGATCCCAGCAAAAAGATTCCGCCGGAGATTCTCGACCAGCTTCAAGCCGCAAAATACGCGACCTACGGCTCCCATTATCGCCGGCAGCTTTCCTTTGGTTTGATGGATCTCTACCTGCACACGCAGATCACCGCCGCCAACGCCACGAATGCCATCCCGTTGGCCAACGCCACGTTGAACCAGACTTTCCTGCCCGTACCGGAGGGCACGGCTTTCATCGCCTATCTTGGTCACTTCACCGGCTACGATGCCGGCTATTATGGCTATGCTTGGGCGGATGCGATTGCGGCGGACATGGCCACGGTGTTCGAGAATTCACCGGGAGGCTACTATGACGTGGAAACCGGTCGCCGCCTGCGCGAAGAAATTTATTCCAAGGGCAATGCGCGCGATGTGAACGAATCCATCGAGAAATTTCTGGGGCGCCCCCGTTCCATTGAACCGTTCTTAAAAAAAATCGGCGCGCAGCCGCAGAAATAATCGGGTCGCGCCTACCTCATGAAGCCTTTGCCGCACACTTATTCCTGCTTCGTTTGCGGTGAATCCAATCCCTTTGGCCTGAAATTGCGATTTGAAACCGACGGGCGCATGGTTCAGACCCGCTTCGTGCCGGGGGTGGAACATATCGGTTTCAAGGGAGTGGTTCACGGTGGTATCATGGCAACCGTTCTGGACGAGATCATGGTCTGGGCCTGCGCCGTGCCGACGCGCAAATTCGCCTACTGTGCCGAATTGACCGTGCGCTATCTCCAACCGGTCGCGCCCGGCGCGGAGATTGTCGTCACCGGCGAACTGGTGGCGAATCGTAAAAATCGGATTTACGAAGCCAAAGCGGCCGCGTGTACGGTTGCGAACGTCACACTGGCAGAGGCCACGGGAAAATACCTGCCGATCAAAGCCACCAATCTTGCCGAGTTGGCACGGGATTTTGTAGGCGACCCGGCGTGGTTACTGACAAGGCCGGATTAGCCTCACTCTGCGGGAACTATTACGGTGCCGGCGGCGCCGGGAAAATCACCGGAGTGTAGGCGTTTTCCGCGCCGGTGACTTGCATGGTGATCAATCGCCGGTCGAGGGTACTGCCCTCGTTTTGAGCCAGGCGGGCAAGGGCGATATTGTAATCCGCCAGCGCTCGAATTTCGGCGGAGCGGGCCGAGGTCAGGTCTTTCTGCAATTGTAGGACGACGAAGGTGGTGCTTTTGCCTTTCTCGAGTTTGGTTTGTTCGGCTTCGAGCGCTGCTTCCGAGTAGAGCCGGGCCTCGCGGGTGGCGGCGACACGTTGGAAGCTGGTTTGCGCCACAGCCATGGCGTTTTCGATTTTGATCAAAGTGGCTTGTTGGAGCTGTTTCAACTGCAGGCTGATCTGCTCCTTGCTCACCTTGGCCGACTTGTAACTGTTCCGGGCGCTGGTGTTGCCCAAGGGAAAAGTCAATTGCGCGCCAACCCCCCAAAATGGATTGTCAGCGCTGTTCAACTGACTGAGGGCGCCACTGAATTCAGCGGACGATGCCGCAAAACCATAAGCGCCAACCAAATCCAACTGTGGATATAACTGGTTCTTCTGGTAACGCACCACGTAGCCCTGCTTTTCCACGTTCAATTTCGCCTGCAATAGATCCGGTCGCATGGCCAAACCGACCCGCCAACTGTCCTGTAGATTGAACTGTTGGGGAATGGCCAGCAGGGCATCCGTGGGCTGCACGGTTACATTCGCCCAATCATTGTAATTGTCGCTTAAGAGGTTCTTCAGCACGCGCTCCAAAGTGCCGCGGGCACTTTGGGCCTGTAGTAAGTCGGCCCGGCTGGAGGCGGCTTGCGATTCCGCCTGACGCGAGTCCAGCGGGGCCAACGCGCCGACTTCGACTCGGCGCCGGTTTTCCGCGACCAGCCGCTCTGCCAATTCCATGGCCTGTTGCTGCACCTTCACGCTTTCCTCGGCATGAATCAGGTCGAAGTACGCCGCTTCCACTTCCGATACGGTGTTGATGATCTGCAAGCGGACGTCGAGTTCGGAGATTTTTACGTTTTGTTTGTTAAGAAAAATCTGGAGCCGCGAGGAATCGATCCAGAAATTCTTCAAAAGGGGTTGGCGCAACGTCAGCGCGCCCGCTTCGCCCGAGGTCGTTTCAAAAGGGCTGCGAATGCCGTTCGTGCCGGGTGGGTAAGTCCCGTAGCGGTCCCGGAGCGTGGCGCCAATGTCGTAGTTCAAGCCCCACGGCAACAATCCACTTATCCCGCTGCCAATGGTGTCAACCTTGCTCTCAGTCGATGCGAAAACGCGGTTCTGATTATCGAAGCCTCCGGGGGCTATGTTGTTGTCATGTCGGCCGTCAATTCGGAACAGCGGGTCGTAATTACCGTACGTGCCGCTCAGGTTGAACTGGGCGATCTGAGGTCCGGTGCGAACGATCTGGACGTCGAGGTTGTGCTGAATCGCAATTTGAATGCAATCCTCCAACGATAGGGCTCGGGTCTGCGCTGATTCCGCCCGCGCGCTGAGCGTGAGCGCGGCCACCATTCCGGCGACCATCAATCCTAGAAATTTCATCAGGTGCAAAGGGTAGGGGTAAAGGCGGGCGTTCGTCAACTCGCCGCCCGGTTCAGACGATCCGCGATGGCGTGCCATTCAATTGTTTCGGGCGGCGCCTCGACCACGATCAGTTCTGCGCCGGCTTCGTCGCCCCGGTGCAACTCGCCGTAGAGTGCGCGGGCGAAAGCCTCCGCATCATGCGGAATCACGCTCACGCCGCCCCAGTCCGTGCCCGTGGGAATGTGGGTGTGGGCAATGATGTGAGAACATGCGATCTGTGATTCTGAATTCTCGAGTTGCCGGCGGAGGTCGGCGTCGTGGGTCCAATGCAGGATCATCAGCTTCGCCTTGGGCGCATAGTGCTTTTTCAATAATCCCGGACTGCGGAGCGTTGGATGTTGGGAATTGGATGTTGAATGTTGGATGTTCGCCACGACCGCCACGAGCGATTCCTCGTGGATCATGCCGGGGCGGAGAACGCGCGGTGGCGACACCGTGAGATCAACCACGGTGGACTCGATGCCCACCTGCGATTGGCCGCCGTCAATGATGAGATTGAGTTGGTCGCTCAATTGTTTTCGGACGTGTTCGGCGTTGGTGGGGGAAATTTGGTTCGACAAATTCGCGCTGGGCGCCGCTAACGGGAAACCGCATTTGCGAATCACGGCTTGAATAAACGGATGACTTGGCCAGCGAACTCCAACGGTCGCTCCGCCGGCCGTGACGAGGTCAGGAATCGCGCTGGACTTGGGCAAAACCAGCGTGAGCGGGCCGGGCCAGAAACTTTTCGCGAGTTGTTCCGCCGGCGCGGGCCAGTCGGTCACGCAATGCCTGGCCATGGCGACGCTTGCGACATGAACGATAATGGGATTATGGGCGGGCCGGCCCTTGATCGCGAAGATTTTGGCGACCGCCTTCGCATCCCAGGCGTTGGCCGCGAGGCCATAGACCGTTTCCGTTGGCAACGCGACCACTTCACCCGCGCGCAACGACTCCGCCGCGCGCGTCACGGCGGCGTTAAAAAGTTGCGCGGTGTGGGTGGGAAGGATTTCGGCGATCATCAAACCATCCGGACGACGGAATCCTGATCCACCCAAATTCCAACAGCGAACCCCGAATATTCTTGGAGCTGCCCGGTTGGTGGGATGGAGGCTGGGCGTTGGTGGTTGGAGGCTGGCAGTTCGTTTTCCATTTCACTCATAGCGCAAGGCCTCAATCGGATCGAGCTGCGCCGCTTTCCACGCCGGATAAAATCCGCTCACGACGCCGACGATGGCGCTCGAAATCGAGGCCACCACGACCCACCAGATCGGCGTGAGCGTCGGCCAGCCCGTGGCGGAGGCGACGATGTGCGAGGCCCCGAAACCCAGCCCGATGCCGATGATCCCGCCGAGGGCGCTCAAGGTCACGGCTTCGACGAGAAATTGAATGAGAATGTCGTTGCCCCGGGCGCCGACGGCCATGCGGATGCCGATCTCGCGCGTCCGTTCCGTGACACTGACGAGCATGATGTTCATGATGCCGATGCCGCCAACCATGAGCGACACACTGGCAATCGCGGCGAGCAGCACGGACATGATCTTCGCCGTGGCGGTGGCGGTTTGCGCGAGCTCCAATTGGGTGCGGACGGTAAAGTCCGGCTCGCGACTCTTGCGGCGCTGCATGAGCGCGCTGGTGATGTCCGCTTGCACCGTGGCGATGACGTCCGCGCTGGTCGCCTGGACGAGGATGGAATTGATGGAGGTGCGCCGCGACACCCGGCGCATGTGGCTGGTGTAGGGCACGATCACCACGTCGTCCTGATCCTGGCCAAACAGGTTGAAGCCCTTTGATTCGAGCACCCCCACAATTCTAAACGGAATGTTCCGAATCCGAATGGTTTCACCCACCGGGTTTTCGTTTGGAAACAGTTGATCCACGACGGTTTTGCCGATCACGGCGATCTTCGCAATACTGCGCACGTCTTGGTCGCTGAACATCGAGCCTTCGGCCATTTTCCAACTGCGAATCTGGGGGAAATCCGGGCCTTCGCCCAGCACCTGGGTATTCCAGTTAAGCCCGTTGGCCAGCACCTGGTTGCGATCCCGTACTTCCGGACTGACGGCGACGACATTGGCGACGCCATTCTTGATGGCCTCGGCATCTTCAATCATGAGCGTCGGCGCGCCGCCCCAGCCGCCGCGGGCGCCCCCGGTGGTGAAGTTGCCGGAAAATATGGTGATGACATTCTGGCCGAGGCTGGCCACTTTTTCCTCCACTTGGACGCGCGCCCCCGTCGTAATACTCACCGCCGTAATGACCGAGCCCACACCGATGATGATGCCCAGCATCGTCAACACGGTGCGCAGCTTGTTGCGCCGCAACGCCCGGAGCGCCAGGCGGATGGTGGCGAAGATTCTCACGCGAGTTGAACGGCTTTCTGCTCGGCTTTTAGCCGGCTGGACTCTTGCTCCGCGTTTAACCGGTTCGTCACCGGCAGGTCGCTCACGATCAGGCCGTCGCGCAAAACGATCGTGCGTTTGGTGTACTGTGCGATGTCCAGTTCGTGCGTGATCATAATGACGGTGATGCCAGCGTCATTGAGTTTCTGGAAAACGCCCATGATTTCGATGCTCGTCTGCGTGTCCAGATTGCCGGTCGGTTCGTCGGCGAGCAGCAATGCGGGCTGGTTTACCAGGGCCCGGGCAATGGCCACCCGCTGCTGCTGGCCCCCGGAAAGTTGACTCGGAAAATGCCCCGCGCGATCACCCAACCCAACGGTTTCCAGTGCCCCTAACGCCCGGTCCCGCCGCTCGCGCCCGGCCAGGTTGCTGCGGCGGTAAAGCATCGGCAGTTCGACATTCTCCACCGCTGCCGTACGCGCCAGCAGGTTGAACCCCTGAAACACAAAACCAATCTTCTGGTTACGGATGTCGGCCAGCTCGTCGCGGTTCAAGCCGGACACGTCCACGCCGTCGAGTAGATAATTTCCCGCCGTGGCCCGATCCAGGCAGCCAATGATATTCATCAACGTGGATTTGCCCGAACCGCTCGCACCCATGATGGCAACGAATTCGCCCGGCTGAATCATCAACGCCACTCCGCGCACGGCCCGCACGTCCACTTCGCCCGTGTGGTAGGTCTTCTGGACCGCTTCAAGTTTGA
>JANYBF010000269.1 GCA_025360895.1 Verrucomicrobiota bacterium | reverse complement strand
CCGCCGACTGGACCAGAATTCCACCTTCATCAAATCCGCCCTGCGTCAAGCCGGCTTCACGTTGCCGGATGCCCCAGGGCCGATTGTGCCACTCCACTTCGATGAGTTGAAACAGATCGCTCGCGTAAAACGCGCCTTGTTCGCCGCCGACATCCTGCCACCGTTGATTCATTATCCCGGCAGCCCGGCGAACGGATATTTCCGCTTTGTCATTTCCAGCGAACACACCCAACCCCAATTGGAAAAGCTGGTCCGCGCTTTGAGACCGTTTGCAGCGACGGCGCGTTGACCCGGTTACAACGCGGCCAGAACTTCCGCCGCATGTTCCTCCGGTTTCACCTTGGGCCAGATTTTTTTGATCTTCCCGTCCGGCCCGATGAGAAACGTAACCCGGTGGATGCCGTCGTATTTGCGCCCCATAAAACTCTTCTGACCCCACACGCCGTAATCGTTGACGATCTGCTTGTCTTCGTCCGCGAGCAGTGGAAACGGCAGTTGGAATTTTGCCACAAACTTGTCGTGAGCCTTCACGGGGTCAACACTCACTCCCAGCACCACGGCGCCTTTCTTTTTGAACGCCGCGAAGTGATCGCGAAAGGCGCACGCTTCCTTGGTGCAGCCCGGCGTGTCGTCCCGTAGATAAAAGTAGAGGATGACTGCTGTTCCCTTGAAGTCAGCGAGCGCAACTTTGCCACCGCCGTTGGTGAGGGCTGAAAAATTCGGAGCTTTATCACCTTCCTGGAGTTTTAGTTTTAGTTCGGTTGCCATGATGGTTATTTGGTTGTCAATTTGACTGTAAGTTAGCGCAAACTTTGCCTTCGTCTAATTCCTAATCCGCCCGGCGCGCAAACCAGCGTGGGCTCCCGGAAACATTGATTCCAAGTAAAAACTTCAATCCCCTTGCCACGGTGCGGCAGGACTCTACACTCCGCGCGCTTATGGTGGATTTGAACTCCCTCAACCCGCAGCAACGCCAGGCCGCTGAGACAATCAACGGCCCGGTGCTGATCCTTGCCGGCGCGGGTACGGGCAAAACCCGGGTCATAACCTTCCGCATCGCGCATATGATCGCGCGCGGTATCGCACCGGATAACATCCTCGCCGTCACTTTTACGAACAAGGCCGCCCGCGAAATGCAGCAGCGGGCCAGCAAGTTGATTCCGCGCGCCCGCACCAACGCCGACGAAAAGCCGCCACGCCCCACCATCTGCACCTTCCACTCGCTTTGCGTTCGTATTCTCCGCCAGCACATCGAGAAATTGGGCTACAAACGCAACTTCGTCATTTACGACGAATCGGAACAGCTCGGGGCGATCAAAAAAATCCTCGCGAACATTTCGGCCAAGGGCGAAAAGACCGACCCCGGTGCGATTCTTTCACTTCTCAGTCGTTTCAAGAATGGCGGCGAACGTGCGGCCGTATTTGGTGACCCAAACGTTCGCGCGATGGCCGAGCACGTCGCCAAGCGCTACGAATCCGCGCTCCATGCCTGCAACGCCGTGGACTTTGACGATTTGATTTTGCTCACGCTCCGGCTTTTTAAAGAGCACCCCGACGCCCTCGAAGCCTGCCGCGTCAAATATCGTTACGTGATGGTGGACGAGTATCAGGACACGAATGCGGCTCAGTTTCAACTTGTGAATCTGCTCACCGTGAAACATCGCAACCTCTGCGTCGTGGGCGATGATGACCAGAGCATTTACGGCTGGCGCGGCGCGGAAATCGCCAACTTGCTCGACTTGGAAAAGCATTTTCCCGAGGTGAAGATCGTGAAACTGGAGCAGAATTACCGCTCCACCAATACGATCCTTAACGCGGCCAACGCGCTCATCAAACACAACGTCCGCCGCCGCCCCAAGCAACTCTGGTCGCAGAAAGGCCAGGGCACGAAGATCGCCCTGCGCGCCTACGAAACGGACGAAGACGAAGCGCGCGAGGTGGTGGCCGGCATCGAGTTCGCGCGCCTTGCCCACCGGGTAACCTGGGCCCAAAACGCGATTCTGTTCCGCACCAACCAACAATCGCGCGTGCTTGAAACCGGACTGCGCGCAGCGGGCGTGCGCTATCATCTCATCGGCGGACAGAGTTATTTTGACCGCCGCGAAGTCCGCGATCTGCTGGCCTATCTCAAGACCTTCCTGAATCCGCACGATGACATCAGCCTGCTCCGCATCGCCAACACGCCCGCTCGAGGGTTGAGCGACGTGACAATGGAACGATTGCTCGGCGCCAGCCACGAACGCAAGGAATCGGTGTTCACGGCGATGAAAAATCCGGCGGTGACGACCACATTCCAAACGCGCACGCGCGAAAGCATCGAAGCGTTTGTGGAATTCATTGAGCGAACGCAAGCGGGGCTTAACAATGCGAGTGAGGCCACGAACAGCCGTGGCCACCCTACCCTTCAAGCCTGGGCGGAAGATTTCTTGAACGAGACCGGCTACCTCGTTGAACTCCGCCGCGCCGAGAAGGAACCGGAGGCCGGTGAGAACCGGGTGCGCAATCTGCGCGATTTGGTGGCCACCCTCGACCGGAGCGCGCCAGCCAGCCCATCCTTGCATGAACGCTTGGAAAAATTTCTCGAAGACGTCACGCTCGATTCCGATCGCGAAGAAAAAGAAGAGGCCAAAGGCGATGCCGTCACGCTCATCACCATCCACAGTTGCAAGGGGCTCGAGTTTCCGCATGTTTATATCGTCGGACTGGAGGACGGTTTGCTCCCACATTCGCGCTCGAAAGTCGAAGGCACCCTGGACGAGGAACGGCGATTGTTTTACGTGGCCGTAACGCGCGCCATGCTGACCCTGACGATCAGCCATTGTGGCGGGCGCAAGAAATACGGCCAGGTCATGCCGTGTCAGCCGTCACCGTTTCTCAAAGAGCTGCCCGCCGAACTCGTCGAGACGGAAGCCGAGTTATCCAAGAAACCGGTCGAGGCCAGCACCGGCACGAACCTCTTCGCCGCCATGCGCGCGGCCGCCGACTAACCGGAATGGGAAGCAGGAACGGAGATCCGATCGGCTTACTTCTTCCGCGACTGGCAAAGATATTTGGCGAAGGACCACAAGCCAGAAAACTTGTAGCCGGGATCAACGTATTTCTCGATAACGTAAAAAGCAAAATAGTAGCACCGGCAAAAGCACCAAATCGTCAAAGCCAATAGCAAGCCCACTTTCCACGTCGGATACTCCAGCACCAACAATGTAGCCGCCGCGATTCCCAGCAACAGGAACAGAATCCCCTTCACCTTGATCCACGTCGCACTCGTCAGGTCTTTCATCGTAGGAACTGCCCTTCGTTTTGCCTGCGCCCAGCGCGTTTTGGACTGCTGGGGCAAACAAAGCGCGACCCCGCTTTGACAGAAAGCGCTGGAACATCTGGACGCGCCAAGTGGTGCGAAAGCGCCGTCGCCGCTACGCTTTGCCGGCGCAGTCCAAGAGGCCCACTCATGGGATCAAGCGCAAGATCGCGTCCGCTGCCCGGGATGCCGCGCCGGGTTTTCCCAGCGACGCGACGACTTCGGCAAGTTTCGCCTTCACCACTGCCCGCCGTGATTCATCCCGCAACAATGCCAACGCCGCGCGTGAGATATTCTCCGCCGTGGCCGCGTCTTGAATGAACTCCGCGTAGATTTCTTCACCCGCCATAAGATTTGGCATCGCGAGATATTTTACGTTCACGATCTGCCGGCCGATGAGATACGTCGGCCACGAAGTCTTGTAGAACACCACCGCGGGCACGCCAAACATCGCACACTCCATCGTGATCGTGCCGGACTTGGTGATGGC
>JANYBF010000462.1 GCA_025360895.1 Verrucomicrobiota bacterium | reverse complement strand
GAGCAAATGATGGAAGGGGCGGATGATAGCATCGGTCTATTCCCGGGGAGCTCTTCAATCCTGACTCAATGGATCGGCTCGGGACCGGCGAATGGCGGAGCTTATGGCGGACTCGCCGGATTATACAACGGCTACAAATTTGACTTTGAATGGTACCGCCACAGCCAGGGCAACCAAACCGCTTGGACGGACGGGCACGTTTCACGGATCAAATTCACGGGGCTGAAAAAGGGAATTGATTACCGGCATTACACCGGGGTGCAGCCCTTAAGTCCAGTGCCCTGAGCCGAAACTCCAACCACTACTGCTCCAAGTATGACACGTCTTCGTTTCAAAATAATTGGACTGGCTTTGCTGCTACCCCTGCTGTTCAGCTTGGGTTGTGACCGGAGCAGCACCCCACCCGCCCCGCTGCCGGTGGAACAACTCCCTGCGGCCTTTGAAAAGGCTTTTGCCAAGGCCCAGCCGGAAACCAAGGAACTCGCGAACCAGGTCGCCGTCGCCGTGCAAGCCAAGGATTATTCGAAAGCTTTCTATGGCCTGCAAAACCTCCTGAGCCACGCGGTGCTGACCAAACCGCAAAGTAGTGTGGTTTCCAGTGCCTTGCTCACGGTAAACAGTTTGTTGGAAGCCGCCCAAGCCGAAGGAAACCAAAAAGCTGCTGAAACCATCAAAACTTACCGGTCCACCAAATAAGGAAATGTTCCTCGGCCGGCCAAATGGCTTGGCAAACAACTAAGAAAGCATTACCACCCATCCGTAATCATGACGAATAATCAAGCCCAAAGCCACAGACCGGTGGTGGACAATAAATTAAATAACCACTTCCCGAACCAAACCGACTTTCCAACTCAAAATCCCGACCAATCCGTAACCTCAATCCTCAAATAGCCTATATGAACAAAATACGCACCCTTCGTTTCGTTGCAACAATGGTCGCGAGCCTGTTTGGCGTCGCGAATATGTCCGCCGCACCATTTGGACTGTGGAATTTTGACAGTGGAAACCTGACAGCCACCGTGGGTACTGACCTATCTTATGCCGGTGCCGGCGGACTAACAGCGGCAGCCACAGCATTCGGCACAACCACCAGTTTTGGCATCCCCGACATCAACGGCACTCCGGCCAAGGTGATGAAGTTTCCGGCCGCCACAAACGGCATGGGATATAACATGCCAACCCCGCCGGGAAATGGCGGGGGCTCAACGGTCAATCAATACACGTACATTTTGGACATACTTTACCCAACGGCGTCTGGCACCAGCATCCGACCGCTGATTCGATCGGATGACGGGCTGGTTGATGGTACCGAGCAATACATCGTGGCGAATACGACCGGCGCCGTTGGACCAGCCAGTGCCAGCCCCGGCGGGATTAACGGCCCATTTGCCGGCGGCCTTCTGCCGAACGTCTGGTATCGGCTCGGCCTCGCGGTCGATGGCGGCGGCACCATTCGGGTTTATACCAACGGCGTGGAAATGGGTTCCTTTGCGGGTAATACGCTGGACGGTTTCTTCTCCATGACGCCCAGCGGGAATGCGTTGATTCTGGGCAGCAGCGATACCAACGCTGCCGCAGGGTATGTCAACAGCATTCAGCTTCGCAATTCCGTCCTGGGCCCCGGTCAGATGTTGGCGCTCGGTGGCGCCGACGCGGCGGGCATTCCGGTGACCATTCCTCCGGTCCCATCGTTCATTTCGTCGCGCAGTCCGGGGGTTGGAGAAGGCAATGTCTCGGAAGAACCACTCATCACCGTCGTACTCGATCAGGGCGATACCATCGTTACCGGTGGCTCGATTGTGCTTAAACTGGACGGAGTAGCGGTGGGCACGATGACGCCAACTCCGCCCACGTACACCGTTAACTACCAGGTCCCCCCGCGCCTCGATCCGCTCTCGGCCCACACCCTGACCTTGACGTGGACGGACAACGTGGTTGGAAACAAGACCAACACTTGGGCGTTCACCGTCAAAAATTACCAGGTCGTCACCCTACCCGCGCCGTTTTACTTTCAAGATTTTGATTCCCTCACCGAGGACCCCACGCCCGGCGCCGCTTTGCCGGCCGGTTGGACAGTGCAGAATCAGACTGCACCCGGAAATCCCGGCTTCGATCTGGATGACCGCAATTCTGATTCCTATAAGGACTGGATTCTGGTTTCCGAAGCCCGGTTTTCCTCTTGGAGCACGGAGCGGACCGACCTACCGACCATCATCCTCAACGGAACGAAACTCACTTCTTTGGCCAGTGGGAACATTCTGTGGGCGGAATCGGACCAGCGCTGCGGCAGTTGTTTTGGCCAGTTCTCCGATTTGTTCACGGGAGGCATATCCTGTGTGGGCCGGACGAACGTTTACGTTGCGTTCAACAGTATTTACGAGCAGAACCAGGATAATATGAACTTCATGGAGTATTCCGTGGATGGCGGGACAAGTTGGTTGCCTGTGTTCTATTACTTTGATGACGATCCGGCAAACAGTGACATCGTACTCACGGGCGGTGGGGCCGTTGATGTCACCGCTACCTTTGCTCGAGTGGATGTAAATCGGAACTGGATTCCTGATCCGGCCCCCGAAGCCGTGTATCCCACCAATTACGGTTCCTACATTAAGGCTTCGATTCCCGCCATTCCGGCCAGCGCCATTGCCGGGCGTCTGAATGATGACACCTTCGATGGCAAGCGGATCGAGGTGATCCGGCTGCCCGCAGCCGACGGCAAAGCGGATGTGCGCTTCCGCCTCAATGCCAATGGCACGTCGTCCTGGTTCTGGGGTATTGATAACTTCGGCCTTTACGAAATCACGACCCCCGTCTTCACGGCTCAACCCGCAAATTCGACGGTCGCCGCCGGCACCACCGCCACGTTCCACGTGGTGGTGACCAGTCCCACGGCCCTGACCTACCAGTGGCAACATGCCGGGACGAACATTTCCAACGGCGGTCATTACTCCGGCACCACGACTGACACCTTGACGGTGTCCAACGCCGATGCCAACGACGCCGGGGCTTACAAATGCAAGGCCATCAACGCCAGCGGCCCCACGACCAGCAATCCAGCAAACCTGACGGTTGTCACGGTGCCGACGATTACAACTCAGCCGAATTCCACGGTCGTGAGTGACGGCTATCCGGCTTCTTTCACTGGGGTCGGATTTGGCGGGTTGCCGTTAACTTACACTTGGCGTTTGAATGGGACCACGGCGGTTGCCAGCGGCACCAATTACAGTATTGCCAGCGCTCACGCTGCGAATGCGGGGAGCTACACGCTGGAGATCAACAACAGTTACGGTTCCGTCACCAGCCGCGTGGCCCGCCTCAGCGTTGTGAGTGGCTCGGTCACAAGCAATCTGGTCGTTCACCTAAAGTTTGATGCCGACTACACCGATTCCTCCGGTCGCGGGAACAACTCCACGCCGGCTGGTTCGCCGACCTTGGTCCCCGGAAAAATTGGGAACGCCATGCAGTTTACAACGGCATCGGGTGCCCCTCCCGCGCTGACAAACTTCGCCACCTTGGGCTATCCGGCGGACCTGCAGTTCGGAAGCACCACGGACTTCTCCGTCTCCTTCTGGACGCAATATACGGATCAGAGCGATGATTTGGCTCTCATTTCCAATTCCGATTGGGATAGTAGCAGCAACATTGGTTGGGGTATCTTCACCCAAAGTGGCGGCAACTTCCGGGTGAAAGTCACCGGCACGCCTCGTGGGGGCAGTAACAAGTCCGACGTTACACTTAGCAATACCATCCGCGGCAACGGCTGGCATCATATCCTGCTGACCTTCCAACAAGGCGGGGCGATGTATGTCATGCTGGATGGTAACCTCATCAATACCACGGCGTGGATCCCAATTGGTTCGGTTGATTCAACTACCTACACCCGTGGGGGCGGAGGCACGACGAGTGTCAATGTTGGGCAGGACGGCACGGGCTGGTATAACGACAACAACGGCGGGGCCATTACTAACGCTCTGATTGATGATGTCGGCATCTGGCGCCGCGCGGTGAGTCCCCAGGAAGCGTTGGCCATCTATAACGCCGGTAACGCCGGGAAGGACTTGTCGCTTGCGTCTGTCGCATCCGCCTCGCTGGGACCGGTGACCATGACCTATTCGGGTGGGAACGTCAATTTCACCTGGGCTGGCGGGACGGGCATCCGTCTTCAAAAAGCAACGAGTCTGACCAATCCGTCGAGTTGGGCGGACATTGCGAGCACGCTGGGCAACAGCACCTACAGCGAAGCAGTGACTCCCACAGCAACCTTCTACCGCCTCTACAAACCGTAAGGCCGGTACAATCGCAACCTCAAGGTCCGGCTGCTTTGGCAGCCGGGCCTTTTTTGTTGGATGCAAGCACATCGGTTGTTCGACCGGCATTGAAATCAGATCTTTGATTTCTCGCGGCTGAGCCTAGGGCATTCTCGGATTTACAAATCCGGACTCGACAGAAAGCTGGCTTCGGGCACCATTGCCTTAGTCGAATCTATGCAGACGGAAACTGTGACGAAGGCGCGGCGGCAATGTAGGACAGGCGTCGCGCCCGTATCCAATTTCAATACCTTGCCTCACTAAAAGGTGAACGCTTGCTGCACACAACTACCGTTCAAAAGCACCACTTGCAGACGAAATCAGAGACAGGCGCGACGCCTGTCCTGCTGCATGGATCCCGCTTAGACTTAAACGCAATGGCAATGAAATCCCTCCCCCATCGAATCCAAACTCTTGCAATCTTGTTTTCCTCAATGGCTTTCAGTCTCGGCGCCGTCGCGCAAGTCAAACACCTGGTCGTCGTGGGGGTGGACGGGCTCAGTCCGGACGGCATTCGCCACGCCGAAGCGCCCAACTTCAAACGTTTGCAGG
>JANYBF010000443.1 GCA_025360895.1 Verrucomicrobiota bacterium | reverse complement strand
GACCCGATGCGCATCTCATCGGCACGGACCCGGACACGGACCTGGCGGTCATTCGCATTTACGCGCCGAACTTGAAGCCGGTGCGCCTCGGGGATTCCAACCAGTTGCGCGTGGGCCAACTCGCCATTGCCATCGGCAATCCGTACGGCTTCCAGTACACGGTGACGGCAGGCGTGGTGAGCGCCCTGGGACGGTCGTTCCGCGCGCAATCGGGCCGGCTCATGGACAATCTCATCCAGACAGACGCCGCGCTGAACCCGGGCAATTCCGGCGGGCCGCTGGTCAATTCGCGCGGCGAAGTCATCGGTGTGAACACGATGGTGATTTTGCCGGCGCAAGGATTGTGCTTCGCCATCGGCATCAACACGGCAAAAACCATCGCCGGCTGGCTTATCAAGGACGGCGCGGTGCGGCGGAGTTACATCGGTGTGGGCGGTCAGACGGCGAAGATTCATCGGCGCGTGGTGCGGTTCTTCAACCCGCCGAATGAGACCGGCATGCTCGTGCTCGGCATCGAGCCAAGCAGCCCGGCGAGTCGCGCGGGCTTGCGCGAAGGCGACATCGTGGTGGAGTTCGCTGGGCAAGCGATAGCGGGCATTGATGATTTGCACAAGCACCTCACCGGCGCGCAAGTTGGCGTGCGTTCATCGCTCACACTCATCCGGCACACGGAGAAGTTGACGGTGGAGATCGTGCCGGAGGAGTCGCACGCGAAGCCGGAAAAGAATTGATGGAGCGTGGCTCTATGAGCCGCAGTCCTCGGATGGCGCAGCACGCCAGCCCTACCAAGCTTGGTCTTTGGGCCGGGACATGGTTAAGCTGTTCCCGCCATGCAACGAAAGATTTTACCACCCAAGCCCAATCGCTTCCGACGTTTCTGGGAGCTCAAACCCAACACGGTGTTTTTGAATCATGGTTCGTTTGGCGCCTGTCCCAAGTCCGTCCTCGCACTCCAAGCCCGGCTGCGCGGCGAGCTGGAAGCGGAACCGGTTCAGTTTCTCTGGCGCCGTTACGAGGAGCGATTGGAACCAGCCCGGCATTCCCTGGCAAAATTTGTCGGGGCCAACTCGCGTGACCTGGTTTTCGTCACGAACGCCACGACTGGAATCAACGCGGTTCTTCGCTCCCTCCAATTGCGACGGGGCGATGAGCTGCTGACAACGAGCCTCGATTACAATGCCTGCCGGAATGTTTTGGTGGAGGTCGCGCAGAAAGCCGGCGCTAAACTGGTGGTGGCCGACATTCCCTTTCCGCTCAAGTCCGCAGACGAAATCACCGAGACCATCTTGCGAGCGGTAACGCCAAAGACCCGGCTCGCGTTGGTGGACCATGTCACGAGCAACACGGCGTTGGTGATGCCGGTGCGGCAAATCATCCGGGCACTCGAAGCGCGCGGCGTGGAGACGTTGGTGGACGGCGCCCATGCGCCCGGCATGTTGCCGCTAAATCTTCGGGAGCTGCGCCCGGCTTACTATGCCGCCAACCTGCACAAGTGGGTTTGTGCGCCCAAAGGGGCGGCGTTTCTTTACGTGTGCGAGGATCGGCAGGCCGGGTTGCAACCGGCGGTGATCAGTCACGGCAACAATCGCGCTCGGGCAGGTTTCACCGCGTACCAGGATCGATTTGACTGGACCGGCACATTCGATCCGACGGCCTGGCTTTGCGTTCCCGAAGCGATTCGTTGGATGGGCGAACGGCTGCCCGGCGGCTGGCGCGAGTTGCGGGAGCGGAATCACCGACTGGTGGTTCAGGCGCGGAAACTTCTGTGCGAAGGATTGGGCGTGACTCCGCCGTGTCCGGAACAACTGCTGGGTTCTCTGGCGACCATTCCGTTGCCGGACCGATTTCAGGCGCGGCTTCCCTCCGGTAAAATTGACGCCGAACAACTCGCCCTGTACGACCGTTACGGCATCGAAGTGCCGTTATTTCGCTTCGGGAAACCGGAGCGCCGCTGGCTGCGCGTCTCGGCGCAGATTTACAATTCACCGGCGGACTATGAGTTTTTGGCGGACGCGTTGGAAACGCTATGAACGGAATAGCACGACCGGTTCAATTGCGCTGTCCAGCCAACGGAAGGTTTTGAGTCCAAGTCCGGTCTCATGCGGATTATTTGCGTGAACTGTGACTGGGAGATCTCCAGAATCGCCTCATGAAACCTTGGCCGACATTGCGGGCTATCCTTTCGCAGAGGGTCGGATTGGGGTCATGAAGTTTATGCGACAAATTTGGTGTTTCATCTGGTTGCTGCTGTGTGCGGGGTTGATTCCGTCAATGCTGCCGGCGGCGGAGAAGCGTTTGTCCGGTCGCGAAATCTATCGCCAACAGTGCGTCAAATGCCATGGACGGGATGGCCAAGGGGTAAAAGACAAATATGACGACGCACTGCACGGGGATCGCTCGCTGGACAAACTCACCCGCTACATTGACAAGGCCATGCCGGAGGATGATCCGGGCAAATGCGTGGGTGAAGATGCGGCGGCAGTGGCGCGCTACATCTACGACGCCTTCTATTCCCGGGAGGCGCGCATTCGCAAAAACCCGCCGCGGGTCGAATTGGTCCGCCTGACCAACCGGCAGTATGCCAACACGGTGGCGGATTTACTCCGACATTTTACCGGCAGCAATGGCGCGCTGACGGAGGAGCGGGGTTTGCGGGCCGTGTATTACGACGCGAAAGACTTTAACGGCGATAAAAAGCTCTTGGAGCGCGTAGATCGCCGGCTTGATTTCGATTTCAACGACAGCGCCTTTGAGCCGAAACTCACCAGTACGAATGGATTTTCCGT
>JANYBF010000411.1 GCA_025360895.1 Verrucomicrobiota bacterium | reverse complement strand
CCTGACTAAGAACTATTTTATGGCTGAAATTACTGCTAGTGCCGTTGCCAAACTCCGCGAGATGACCGGGGTGGGCATGATGGAATGCAAAAAGGCGCTCGTCGCCGCCGAGGGCGATCTCAACCTCGCCGTGGACAACCTCCGCAAATCCGGCGCGGCCAGTGCCGCGAAGAAATCCACCCGCGACGCGCGCGAAGGCGTCATCGCCCAATACATCGCGCCGGGCGGCCAGTCCGGCATCCTCGTCGAAGTGAATTGCGAAACCGATTTCGTTGCCCGCAACGATGCTTTCCGCGCCTTCTGCGACGACATCGCGAAGAAAGTGGCCACCGACCCGAACGCCAATCTCGAAGCCGAGCGCGAAGCCGCCGTGGGCAAGATGGGCGAAAACATCAAGTTCGCCCGCAATGCTCGTTTGGAAGTCGCCGGCAACGGACTCGTCGCCGCCTACATTCACACCGGCGCCAAAGTGGGCGTGCTGGCCGAAGTGGGTTGCACCAAGCCCGAGACTGCCGCCACGGAAGAATTCAAGCAGCTCGTCAAAGACATCACCTTGCAGATCGCCGCTGGCTTTCCGCACGTCGTCTCCCGCGAGAATGTGTCGCCGGAAGTCATCGCCAAGGAACGTGAGATTGCCGCGCAATCTGACCGGCTCAAGGGCAAGCCAGCGCAGGCGTTGGAGAAAATTCTCGCCGGCATGTTGGACAAGTTTTTCCAGACCTACTGCCTCGTGGATCAAGGCTTCGTGAAGAAGAACTCCGAGATCAGCGTGAAGGAACACATCGCGACCGTGGAGAAACTGCTCGGCGACGAGATCAGCGTCCGGCGGTTCGTCCGCTTTCAGGTGGGTGAAAGCGCCGCCTGAGCGAAGATAAATTCAAAATATTAAGGGCGTCCGCAAGGACGCCCTTTTTTATGCTCTTTGGTTATCGTGAGGCGTAGTAATTCAGAAAAATGTTAGGGCGGGCAAACCCGATACAACACTTTTCTAAACCGCCAAGAATTTGGAAATGGACCCCATTGCGAGATAATTATGGTACGTACAATGCGTTCGAAAAATATATGATATTCTTTAGTGGACTCGGACTTCTGGTTGCGCCGGTAGCAGTCGTAGGATTCATAATACCGATACTACTGGAGATCTGGGTGAAGAAGCATTTCGGGGTTACTTCGCCCAACTGGGTCGTCATGACAACAGCTGCGATTCTACCATTTATTGGGATGCTAGCCTTGGATTCGTTGCTCAGAAAATATGGGCCAACCAAGCATGCGGTCGACATAAAAACTGGCGTGGCAGTAGAGATTGCCCAAACCCATACATTCATGTTTCTACCAGTCAAGTGGTGCGCATTTGTTTGGTTGGGGCTAGCGATATGTCTCACCGTCGCCACGCTATTCTAATTATCGTACATCCTTTGGTCTAAAGACGTAATTTCGCTTCGACTGCCCCCCGCCAATTGCGAACGCGCGTATTCTAAGCCAACCCTATGGCGCAGACTTGAAGACGCCAGAACATTATCTTTGTTTGCTACTCGAAAGTTTTTTCCAGCTCCTTCATCTTGGGCCAGACCGGTGATGCCGGCGGCACGCGCCCTTTCACGCCGGCAAAAATTCGCTTCGCTTCCGCCGGGTTTTCGCGAGCGAGCGCCACACAGAGATCGAGTTCAATCCACGCCTTGCGCGGGTCGGCGAGCTGCCGCTCATAGGTGTTGAACCAGGCGCGGAAAGTAACCGGACCCTTTTCCCGGGCAGCGCGGAGGCTTGGATCCAGTTGATACGGCATGCCGGGCAGGCTTTCCGGCGTAAACACGGTCGCAGCCGCCAGTTTTCGAGCATTGTCGTGTTCAAATTCCGCTTTCTGCCATTGCTGAAACACGAGGTAGCCCAAATAGGCCACCGCCAAAAAGATCAACACTCCGATGGATTTGGTCATGATTCTTCGATGCGTTGCACGCGGGCGCCCAGCTTGCGCAATTTGCCATCCATGTTGTCGTAACCACGATCCAGATGATAAACGCGATTCACCTGCGTCGTGCCCTTGGCCGCCAGCCCGGCGATGACCAGCGCCGCCGAAGCGCGCAGATCGCTCGCCATCACCGGCGCGCCGCTCAACGGTTTGCCGCCCTTTACGATCGCGCTCGGCCCTTCGATCTCAATGTCCGCCCCGAGCCGTGCCAGCTCACTCACATGCATGAAGCGGGATTCAAAGATCCGCTCGGTAATGATGCTAATACCCGGCGTGAGCGCCATTAAGGCCATCATTTGCGCCTGCACGTCGGTGGGGAAACCCGAGTACGGCAGCGTGGTCACATCGGTGGGCTTGAGCTTGCCGTTACGTCGCGCCACGAGATTCGCCCCGCGCCGTTCCACCAATACTCCGGCATCGTGCAACTTGTCGATCACGGCATGCATGTGATCCGCCCGCGCGCCTTTGAGCGTGATCTCCCCGTTGGTCGCGGCCGCCGCAATGGCAAACGTCGCGGCCTCGATTCGGTCGGCGATGACTTCGTGCTCCGCCCCGTGCAATTCCTTCACGCCGGTGATGGTCATCGTCGGACTGCCGACGCCGGAGAGCTTCGCGCCCATCGCGGTGAGAAACTTCGCCAGATCCACGACTTCCGGTTCGCACGCCGCGCTTTCGATAATCGTGACCCCATCCGCCAGCACGGCGGCCATCATGGCGTTGGCCGTGCCGAGCACGGTCGAACCCGCGCGCCCGCCAAGAAACATCGGGCCACCCGCGAGCCGCGGCGCCGTCGCCTCCACGTAACCGCTCTCGATCTTGATCTTGGCGCCGAGGGCCGCGAACGCCTTCAAATGCAGATTAATGGGACGCGCTCCGATGATGCAGCCACCGGGCAACGACACCGTCGCCTTGCGCAGCCGTCCGAGCAGCGGCCCCATGATGCAGATCGAGCCACGCATTTTGCGGACGAGATCGTAGTCGGCGTGACCTTTGATTTTCCGGGCGTGAACGTGGACGGTGTCGCCGTCAATCTTCACCTTTGCGCCGAGCCATTCGAGGATCTCGCCCATGAAGCGCACGTCGCTCAAGTTCGGCACCCGGCGGATGACACAGGGCTCCGCCGTGAGCAAGGTCGCCGCCATGATTGGCAGCACGGCGTTTTTCGCACCGCTGATTTCCACGTCCCCGTGCAGCGGCACCCCGCCTTTGATCAAAAAACTGTCCATGAATTAAAATGATTTTTCTGGTTGTTCGACTGCACTGGGCCGCTGCCGCGAACGTCAGCAAGCCCGCCCGCCGAGTCTAGCCCCCGCGCCGCGCCGCGACAATCCACATTTGCAGATTGAAAAAAATCCTTGGAACGGCAATTAACGCAAAGACGCCAGGAAGCCAAGGCGCAAAGCGGAGCGGGCGATGGAAAGAATCCGGCCGGGTTCGGTGATTCACCGAGCGGTCGAAAGTACCGTTGAAATTTTTGCGTCTTTTCGCCCCTTGGCGCCTTGGCGTTGATTCATTTGCTTTTCCCGGGAGAATGGGTGCGCAACTGCGAACTGCCGACGGCCCGGCCCTCAGCTCCTTCCCCTCCATTGCCTCGCCAACTCAGGGCACAAGTTCAAAGCTCATGCCGACCTGCGCGAAATGCCGATCCTCCGTCAGTATCCGCTTCAATTCCAATTCCTGCATGACCACCATGGAAGTGAAATCCGTGAACGAAATTCCGGGCTTGTCCCGGAACTTCAACCGCAGCCGGGTCGCCTCCCGAAAACGGGCCGCATGGATGGTAGCGAGCACGACGGCACCCTCACCCGTTGCTGCGATCATGAATTCCAGCGATTCCCTGGCCTTGTGAACGGCCAAGCCGGCGGAACAACAGCGTGAACGTCTCGTCCAAAACATAATCCGTCGTCACCATGGAGCCTGAGGCCAGAGCTTTGTCGAATGCCGCGACCGTCTCGTTGTGGCGACGCTCGCCCTTGTCGCGCAACGCCAGCCAACCCCAGGTATCAATGAACAGACCGACCATACAATTCGTCGTCGATTCCCGAAGCCAGCGCGCCGTGATTCACCCCGCCAATGTAGCGGCGACAGAACTTTCCAACCTTGGCGGTGCCGTTTCCGGCCCGGGCCGGCGACTTGGCCAGCAGGAACTCCGCGAAATCCACCACTTCCCGGACTCTTTCCGTTGGAAGCTTCCGACTCAACTCCAACAACTGCTTTGCCTCGGTGCTCATAGCCGCATTCTAAACCTCCACCCTCCGCTGACAAGGTCAAACGACTTTTGCCTTTCCTGCCACCGCAAAATAGGTATTCTCAGGCCATGCCCTGACGAAAAGCGTATGAGCTTCTCCATCCCGCGCCACCGAAAGTTCGCCCTCGCCCACCGGCACCTTTTGTGCCTCTTGTGCCTTTTTGCGGCCATCCCTCAACTGTCCGCCGCCACCTTCACCAACAACATCACCATCACGGAAACGAACACCACTTACGAGGGCCAGGACATTGTAATCAGCGGGGCGACGGTGACGATTGACGGGCCGCACAGTTTCAATTCCATTCGGCTGACCAACAACGCGGCGCTCACACATTCGGCTGGCACCGCGCTCGAAGCGTAAAAGTTTGACCTCACCTTGGCCAACGCGCCCACGGAAGCCGGTTCATTCAATCCAGCTCTCCCAGTTGCATCAACACACTGCGCAACTCCAAGCGCTCCTCTGCGTTCATTTGAAGCAGCCAAGCGGTGGTGCGCCCAATGGCCGTCAATCCCAAGATCCGGGCGCCTTCCCGCGTGAAGTTTTCGGGCCAGCGATCCCGGCGCGGATGGAATAGCCTTACGACCTCATTGGTGTCCGGGTCAAAGCTGGAGAGGTTGGTTCCCTTGTGCGCGTTGCACTGATGGCAGGCCAACGCGAGGTTCCCCGTAACATCCGGGCCGCGATGTTGCCGGGCCACGATGTGTTCGACATGAAACGTGTGGAAGTGGTCGTGCTCCTGACGCAGGCGGCAGTATTCGCACCGCCCACCCGCCCGCTGCCGAACGCTCTGTCGGAGCTTCGGGTCCATCAGGCCGCGCCCGCCGCCTTGAGATGCAGCCGTGCTTTGGCTTGCAGGATCGCGATGAGATTGCCGACGTGGACATAGGTTTCGTACTCGCGCCGCTCTTCCGCAGTGAGCCGGCCTTCGTTCGCTTTCTCCGCCAGTTCATCGATCCGCGCCTGTGCCACCGCGTCGGCTCGCAATTCCGCCAACGCTTTGGCGCTTTCCGGATTCAGGCAGCGAGTGATCGGCTCCAACAGCCGATCCAATACGCTGGCGTTCTCACCGTTTTTCATGGCAGCACACTGCCGCAAGAAAGCCTGGCTGGCAAGCTGCGAAAGTGTGCTTGACTCGCCATTCCACTGCTGCATAGTCGCCCTAACACCGAAAAGCATCTGGACAAGAAATGCCGCGCCAGCCCTTAACTCTGAACCGCCGACTGATCCTGTTCCTCCTCGCTGCCCTCTCCATGAACCTCTGGGTAGGGCGCGTCACTCCGTGCGCGCCGCACTT
>JANYBF010000400.1 GCA_025360895.1 Verrucomicrobiota bacterium | reverse complement strand
CGACCCACCGCCCATTCCCGCTAATGGCCGGTGTGAAATTCATGCCATTGCCACCGGTCACGCCATCGAGGCTGGCAGTCACCAGCTGGTTGCTACCAATCCACAGGTCGCGGACGTACAAATTTTCAAGTGATTGCGTGTCGTTGGTAACTAGATTGTTGGCCGTGCTGGCAAAAAAAACATATCGACCATCGCCGCTAACCGGGTTTGATCCTATCCCAGCCCGGCCGGGTGAGATGTTGGAAGGGAGGGTTGCCGCCCGACGTGAGACAAGTTCGGTGATGCCATCAGTCATGTCCCGGGTGAACACGTCGAAGGTGTCGTTGATATCGTCAGCCACTAAATCTCCATCAAAACTTTGAAAGGCCACGATGCGCCCGTCGGCGCTGATGCTCGGGGCAGCCGCTTCCCGGTTGTTGCCATTCCCGGAGCGGTTACCGCTCACCAAACTGATAACACCCGTCTCCATGTCGCGGCGGTACACCTGGGATTGATTTTGATTCGTGGTGTTCTCAACCAGGTTGGTGGCGTAGCTCAGGAAGACGCAGAAACGACCATCCGGGGTGAATTGAGGACTGAACGAAATGCCACTGCCCCCGCCGGTGCCAAACCGGTTTGTGCTCAACATAAAGAGGAAACCGTTGGGGATTTCCAAGCAGTAGATGTTCGAGACCGCCGAAGAGGTGTTGGTGTTGCTCTCGAAGGCAACAAACCGTCCGTTGGAGCTGAGGACGGGGCGGGAAGCATTGCCACTGGCAGAATTGGAACTGATAAACGACGTATTGCCGTTGACCAGATCGCGGAGAAAGACACCTGACTTACCACTGGCCGGAGCGCCATTCGTGGCCAAGTCTCGAGCCAGACTCTCGAAGGCAACATAGCGTCCATCGTCACTAATGGCGGGATTGATCGAGTTTCCATTGCCACCGTTCAAACCTGAACTGTTCACGCTGACCAGCATCGTCGTAGCCGTTTGCTGGTCATGGAGGAAGATGTTTATTTTGGTAAGGGCACCATCGGCGGTCAGATTCGTGGCCGCGCTCTGGAACACCACCCAGCGTCCATCGGGAGTCATGGCCGGATTCTGGGAGTTGCCATTTCCGGCATTCAAGCCATCCAGACTGAGACTGACCAAACTATTGCTCCCGGTCAGGAGGTCGCGCACATAAACATCGAAGAAGCTGTTCGTATCGTTGGCGGACAAGGCTCGCGCGGCGCTCTCGAATACCAGGAAGTGTCCATCTTGGGACAAGGCGGCATTGTTGAAATTGTCGCTCCCGCTTGCGATGCCTCCGCGGTTAAGGCTGACGAGGGTTGTCTGGCCACTCGCAAGGTTACGCAGGAACAGGTCGGTCGCGTTGTTCGTATCGTTGGCGACGAGATCGCTGGCATCGCTTTGAAATAACAGCCATTGCCCGTTGGTGGTGAGGTCCAAGGCAACCGAGCGTCCATTGCCGGAAGCGGTGCCGGAATGGTTGACGCTGGCCAACGTCAATTGCTGGGATGGTCGGTCAAAGACAAAGACATCCAAAGTGTGATTGGCATCGTTGGTCACCAGATTGTCCGCGTGACTGTTGAACACCACGATGCGCCCATCGCCACTCAACCAGGGCGACGAACTCTCGTCCGCACCTGAAATGCCAATCCGGTCGGGACGAATGGTGGATACGGCGCGGGGATTTCCGACGGTGGCAGCATGCGAAAGAGATGCCGGGTTCGAAGCCAGCAGTAACGTAACCAGCAACCTGACAAAATTCCGGTTCATGGGATCCGGATCTCGCCTTCGTTTGGCATTTGCTGTTCAAATCTCACAGTCGTCACATTCGCTTGATCTTGGGCCTCAAAGCATGATTCCGAAGCCTTGGTGCAACCTTTTCGGGGATTGTACGTTGACACTAATTGCTCGAGTCTCAATCATCAAGGAGAAACCAAAGTGAGCCCAGATGAGAACTCCACTTGATTACCTGCGGGAGATGTCGGGACGGGAAGTAAACCGACAGACGATTTGTCCGGGACGGGATGTTCGTCGGCAGGAGGTCGCCTTTACCTTTACCGAACTCCTGGTGGTATTGGCTACCCTGGCAATTTTGGCGCTAATGATTTTGCCAGCCTTGGCCCGCTCCCAAGGTCCTTCGCAAAGGACCATCTGCTCCGATAATCTGCGACGCTTGATGCAGGCCACCACCATGTATGCGACGGATTATCACGACTATCTGCCCAGTCCGAACTGGAATTTTCCTTGGGTGGTCGGTTGGCTTTACGCTCCCGCCAACAACAGCGTGCCAAACCTGATTGCCGCGCCGTATGACGCCAATCCGGAACTGGCATATCAAGGCGGGCTCCTGTGGCCTTATACCAAGAACATGAGCCTCTACCGGTGCCCACTTGATTCTACGAACAGTCCGGTTTGGAAAGTGCGTGCGAACAAACTATGCACCTATACGATGAATGGCGCCGTTTGCGGTTATGGTTCGATCGCCCAAAGCGGGAGTTGGCGATTGAGCCAGTTCAAACCCTCAGCTTTCTGCTTCTGGGAGCTGCTAACAACCAATCCGGGAGACTTTAATGATGGCACCTCTGCCCCAAACGAAGGGGTGAGCAAGAGCCACGGCGCGATTATTCCTGTCGGCACTTTCGGCGGTTCTTTGGATTGGATGACCACCATAAACTTCTACCGGGAGGCAGCTCTCCCTGCCCCTAACCGCGCCTGGTGTAATCCCGCCACGCCCAACGGCCGCTAGCAGTTCAGCGCCGCCGGATGCGTCATTTTGCCGATTGTTTCTTGGACCAGCCGGTTAACGCTTCGCGGTTCTCGTGGATTTTCTCAAAGGCATGGGTGACATCGTCAATGTCGGAGCGCGAACCGAGAAAAATGCCGTGCTCGAGCCAGATGCATTGTTCGCGGCAAATCAGATCGCTGTTCGGGCAATGGGTCTTCTGATAGTTGAGCTTTGTGGAAGCCTTGGGCAGATAAGGACCGAAGGCTTGGTTGCGGAACAGGGGTTGGTGGTGCAGCGATAAACCGTAGCCGCCCGAGCACGGGATGCCCTCGGCTTGCAACGCCTTGATGACCGCGCCCCTCGGCGCCCCGAACGCGTCCCCTTCCACCCGCATCATGAACAGGTGGTAACTATGCCGGGTACAATCGGCATCCCGCTTTTGCGGATGCAGGCCGGGCAACTGGGCGAGCCGGGATGCGAGGTATTGACCGTTGCGGTTGCGCGTCTTGGTTTGCGTCTCCAAACGATCGAGCTGGGCGTTGAGCACGGCGCCTTGAAATTCGCCCAGCCGGTAATTGCCAGAAATGACGTGATGCTCGTACCAGATCCCCGTCGGTATGCGGCCGCAATTGTGAATGGAACGACACGCTTCCGCCAACTTGTCATCGTTCGTGGTCAGGAGGCCGCCCTCACCGGACGTGAGGTTCTTGCTGGATTGAAACGAGAATGACGCCATGTGGCCAATCGAGCCGGCGGGCTGGTTGCGATAGCTCGCGCCGTGGGCATGGGCCGCGTCTTCAATCACCACCAGTTTGTGCTTCCGGGCGAGAGCCATGATGGCCGACATGTTGGCGGGCTGGCCGGCGAAATGGACCGGGATGATGGCACGGGTGCGCGGCGTGATGGCCGCCGCCACGGCCTTGGGATCCAGGTTGAAAGTGTCTAGGTCAATATCCACAAAGACCGGCACCGCGTTGGCCTCGACCACGGCGGAGGCGGTCGAGAAAAAGGTGTACGTCGGCACGATGACCTCGTCCTCGGCGCGAATGCCCGCCGCCAGCAGCGCGATGCGCAAGGAGACCGTGCCGTTCACAACGCCAATGCCGTGCTTGCAGCCGTGCATGGTGGCGAACCGATTTTCGAATCCGGCCACCTCGGGCCCGTTTAGTTTGCCCCATTTACCGCTGTGCAATGTGCGCAGCAGCCGTTTTTCCTCGGGCTTGCCATAGATTGGCCAGGCCGTGAAGGGCTGCGTGCGGACGGGCTTACCACCCAGGAGAGCGAGCTTGGTTAGATTCATAATGGTTCGGAAGGCTAAGGGCTAAGGGCTGAAGGCTAAAGGCCAAAACTTCTGCACGGGAAATTTCACACCGCGCACGAAACGCCGACAGACTGTAGCCGACGTAAGGAGGCGGACTCTGTGCATGCTCCATCCGCCTCCTCACGTCGGCGGCTACGAAGTTTGTAAAATCTCTGGGTTAAAGCTTCTTCCCCATATAAACACAACCGTCCTTGCCTTCGCCGACGCGAAGCAATTCCTTGAAGCCCAGCTTTTGGTAAAAGCCGAATGCCGGGGTGTTCATCATGCTCACGC
>JANYBF010000257.1 GCA_025360895.1 Verrucomicrobiota bacterium | reverse complement strand
AGCCGGGGAGCAGATCGCCGAGGGTGTGATCGCCCTGGCTCGCAGCCATCTTGCCGCGATGATAGCGCAGCCAGAATTCGAACCGGCGCACGATGGTCTCCACGGGCTCAACGGCGGTCAGCGAAGTGAGGGTCAGGTAATTCCACAGGTTGTTGGGCTCGACACAGTCGAGCAGTCCGCCGGGACGGAGGATGCGGAGCATTTCGCGCAGTGCGTCCCGGGGCCGCGCCAGGTGCATGAGCACGGTCTGGCAGGTAACAACCTCGAAAGCGTTGTCCGGGAGCGGAAGCTTCGTGGCGTCTCCGGCCACAAATGTGAACTGGTCCGGAGCAACGTGGGGAAAGGCGCGGCGGAAATTTTGCGCCGCCTCAACCACCCATTGTGGCTCGCGATCAACGCCGGTCAACCGGGCGGGGGCCCGCAAATACGGATAGAGCAGGCGCGACCAATGACCCTGCCCACACCCGATGTCGGCGAGCGACGCGGCTTCTCGCAAGCGCCAGCGTATGGCCATGAGATCCAGAAAATCCCGATGCCACCAGAAGTCGCGCTGCGGGCCAAACTGATCGGCCGAGTGAGGTAGCGTTTGCATGGGCATGGCGTGATTGAGCCTCACCCCTTCGGCACGCCGAGGCAACTTGGAAAGCCGACGCGGTGCGGCGCGCGGCGATCTTGGAGTTCTCCTTTTTCCTGCTACTGTGTCGCCGTGACGTGGGAACAAATTCTTGGCCTTAGTCTGGCGCTGGTGGTGATGCTGATCGGTCTCGTGGGCAGCATCCTGCCGGTTTTGCCCGGCACTCCCATTGTACTCGCGGCCGCGATTGGGCATCGGCTGTATTTTGGCGCGGCCAGCATTAACAACGCGGTGCTCATTGCCTTGATCGTTCTCACGGTGGTTTCGCTGGTGTTCGATTTTTTGGCCGGTGCGCTGGGCGCAAAAAAGTTTGGTGCGACGTGGCGGGGGGCAGTCGGCGCGGTGATCGGCGGCGGCGTCGGGCTTTTCTTCAGCCTGCCCGGCATCATCCTGGGCCCTTTCCTCGGCGCCATGCTGTTTGAACTGCTCGGGGGCAAGGAATTCAAAATTGCCACCAAGGCGGGAACGGGAGCGGTGATTGGCCTGTTGCTGGGCGTGGTCGGCAAGTTTTCCATCTGTGTGATCATGATCGCCTTGTTCGCCACGAATGTGATTTACCGGTCGTTGAATTAAGGCGGTTGTAATTCCGAGATCCCTCAGCCACGAGGATCGGTGGGAGCAACCTCTTCTTGTTGGACTTTTCCCGGCTTGCATCCTTGGCTTTTCCCCGGCATGTACGGCGCATGGATTCCCGCGAAGCACATGTGGCGCTCAACCTCATTGAGGGCGTCGGCCCGGTGCGCGCCCGATCGTTGCTGGAACATTTCGGGGAAGCCCCCGCCATTCTGGCTGCGACCAAACATCAGTTGATGCAGGCGCGCGGTATTGGCGACGACACCGCCGAAGCCATTGCCGGTTGGGAAAAAGCGGTGGACCTCGCCAGTGAACTCAAACGCATCCAGGATTTCGGCTGTCACGTCCTGATCCAAAGTGACACAATGTATCCGGAATCGCTGCGCCAGATTTATGATCCGCCGCTGGTTTTGTACGTGAAGGGGGCGTTGACCGCGAAGGACAAAAACGGCGTGGCGATGGTGGGCTCGCGCCAGACGACGCATTACGGCATCGAGACGGCGCGCAAACTGGCGTATCAACTGGCCTATATCGGCGTCACGGTGGTGAGTGGTGGCGCGCGCGGAATTGACACCGCCGCTCATCAAGGCGCATTGAGCGCGAAAGGCCGGACCGTGTGCGTGCTGGGCACCGGCATCAACATCGTGTTCCCGCCGGAGAACGCTGAGTTGTTCGAGCGCATCGCCGCCAACGGCGCAGTGCTGACCCAGTTTCCCTTCAATCGCAATGGCGACCGGCAGTCCTTCGCCATCCGCAATCGCATTGTCGCCGGCATGACGCTGGGCACGGTGGTTGTTGAAGCCAATCTCACCAGCGGCGCGCTGATCACCGCCAACTTTGCGACCGAATACGGACGGCAGGTCTTCGCCGTACCGGGACGCATTGATTCGCCGCGCAGCAAAGGGTGCCATGACCTGATCAAGAAAGGCGCGAAGTTGTGCGAAGGTGCGGAGGACATCCTGAGCGAATTTGAATATCTATTTCCGGGGAGCAACCGGCCACCGTCGCCCGGCGAAACTGGCGTGTTGCCCACCCTCGAACTTTCAGAGACGGAACAAAAAATTTACGATGCACTCCGGTCCGATGATGAAACCACGATTGACGAAGTCATCCGGGCCAGCGGTCTGCCGAGTTCGACCGTGAGCGTGGCGCTGTTGAGCTTGGAAATGAAACGCGTGGTGCGACAGTTGCCCGGCAAGCTGTTCGTGCGGAATCGTTGAATCAACAACAACAGCCGCCGATTACCCGGTGAGTTTTTCCTCGCCTTCACCTTACCACTGCTCCAGATAGGATGCGCCTCGACTTGATGAACACATATTTCAACCTTGCCGACTGGATTATTATCTTTGCCTACCTCGGTGGGATCATTGCGCTGGGAATATGGTTCGGCAAAGACCAGCACACTACCCGCGACTATTTTCTCGGGGGCAAAAGCACGTCGTGGTGGATCATCGGTCTTTCCATCGTCGCGGCGGAGACGAGCGCGCTCACCATCATCGGCGTGCCGGGGTTGGCATTCGGCGGGAACATGGCGCTGTTGCAAATGATCATCGGCTACGTCATTGCCCGGATCATTCTCGCGGTGGTCATGGTGCCGCACTATCTCAAGGGCGAAATCTATTCTCCCTATCAACTGCTCGCGAACACGTTTGGCGGCGGCGCGCGCCAAACCGCCGGCGCATTCTTTCTCATCAGCGAAACCCTCGCCGCCGGCGTGCGCGTTTATGTCGTCTGCATTCCCATCCAGCTCATGCTCGGCATCGGGGTGTTCCCGGCCATCGTCTTGTTCGTCGGGCTGTCGCTGGTGTACTCCTACATCGGCGGGGTGAAGGCGGTGATCTGGACGGATGCTGTGCAGTTCGGACTGTTTCTCGCAGGCGGAATCTTCACGCTGCTTTATATCCCGCACCTCACAGATGGCGGCTGGTCCGCCGTCTGGCGCCAGGCCGCGGCAGCCGGGAAACTCCATTGGTTTAACCCCGCGTTCAGTCTCGGCGCGCCGATCAACATCTGGATGGGAGTCATCGGCGGTACGGTGTTGGTGATGAGCTCGCACGGCGCGGAACAACTCATTGTGCAACGCGTGCTGGCCTGCAAGAACGTCCGCGATGGTCGCAAGGCGCTCGCGCTCAGTGCGGTCTTGATTTTTCCGCTGTTCTTCGTGTTTTTGCTCGTGGGCGCGATGCTGTGGGCTTTTTATCAGCACCATCCGATGGCGATTGCTATTCCCGAATCGCGCGGTGGGATGAAAGCCAATGACTTCGTTTATCCGATCTTCATGCTGACCGAGGTGCCGCATGTGCTGCGAGGATTTCTGATCGTGGCAATTTTGTCGGCGGCGATGTCCTCGGTCAGTTCGGCGCTCACGTCGTTGGCGTCGGTCGCCACGATGGATTTCGCCAAAAAAATCTTTGGCGACCGGAGCGAGAACTTTTACCTGCGCTTCAGCAAATACTCGACCGTGTTCTGGGGCGCGGCATTGCTCGGTCTGGCGTTCGTGAGTCGCGAGGTAAAGTTTGTTTTTGACGCGGCGTTTTCGCTGCGCGGCCTCACCAGCGGCGCCTTGCTGGGGGGCGTGCTGGTGGCGGTGTTCATGCGGCGCGGGAAATCATTGCCGGTCGTTACAGGGATGATCGCCGCGTTGCTGGTGATGCTGGTCATCGAAGTGTTTCCCAAATGGGGGGTGACGCAGGAATTCTGGGCGCGAACTGTGGGCGCTGAAATTTTCTGGCCATGGTACACGCTCATTGGCTTGGTGGTCATGTTGACCGTGACCTGGTTGACGCGGTTGGCGGTGGGGGATAAGGGTTCCGCGGCACCGCCACCCCAATGAACCAACTCGATCAGTTGGACGCGCTCCTGAAAGGCGGCGACCCCTTCCTCGCCCTCGCCCCGATGCAGGACGTGACGGATGGCGCGTTCTGGAAGCTCATGCACCGCTACGGCGGCGCGGATGTTTACTGGACGGAATATTTCCGCGTCCATGCCGTATCGCGACTGGAGAAGTGGATTGTTGAATCCATCGAGCAGAACGCCACGGGCCGGCCCGTCATCGCACAAATGATCGGTAACGACATTCCGTCGCTCATCCGCACGGCGAAGGAACTGCAACAACTCCCCGTCGCCGCGATTGACCTAAATCTTGGCTGCCCCGCGCCCATCGTTTACAAAAAATGCGCCGGTGGCGGCCTATTGCGCGAACCGCAACGGATTGATTCCATCCTTGGCGCACTCCGCGATGCGGTGACCATCAGGTTCACCGTGAAGACGCGCGTGGGTTTCACGTCGCCGGACGAGTTCGACACGTTGCTGCCCATTTTTGCGAAACACTCGATTGATTTGCTGACTGTTCACGCCCGCACCGTGGCGCAGATGTATCGGCTGCCCGTGCATTACGATTTGATCCGGCAGGCATCCGAAGTGATGCCGTGTCCCGTGATCGCCAACGGCCACGTCTATTCCGCCCCACAGGCGCTTGATCTCCTGGCGCAGACCAAGGCGCGGGGCCTGATGATCGGGCGCGGCGTGATTCGCAGTCCGTGGCTGTTCAATCAAATCCGCCAGCGCTTGCGGGGCGAGCCGGTCACTTATCCGTCTGGTCGCGACGTGTTCGACTACATCACGGCGCTCTGGGAATCACAGGCGAGTTTCGATGCGCCGGAAAAGATTCAAGTCGAGCGCATGAAGAAATTCATGAACTACCTCGGCGAGGGCGTCGGGACGGATGGCCAGTTCCTCCATCAAATCCGCCGTTCGGCGACGCGGGCCGATTTCTTCCGCATCTGCCGGGAATTTCTCGACCACGACCAACCGATGAAGCTGGAGCCAGCCAATCAGCCGTAGCCGCCGGAGCGCGGAAGGTCCCTCGTCCGCAGCGGGTGGCTGGCAAAGTGAGCCGCCGGATTATCCAAAGACCCACTGACTGGCGGAGCGCTGCGAGCGAGGGACCGCTCGCACTCTGTCAATTACGGAGTGCGTCGTCGGCTACAGGCTTGGGCCGATTTTGTAGCTGCAACCGTTGGCCGAAATTTGCATTGTTCGCCTGAACAAATTAATTAAAAACCCACCTATGAACGCAATGCACGAAATTGATTATCAAGTTCACGGCGATGCGATGCAGTATGTCGAAATCGAACTCGACCCCATGGAAGCCGCCGTGGCTGAAGCCGGCGGCATGATGTACATGGACGACGGCATCGAGATGGAAACCATCTTCGGTGACGGCTCGCAACAAACGAGCGGCTTCCTGGGCGCGCTCATGGGCGCGGGCAAACGCCTGCTCACCGGCGAATCCTTGTTCATGACGATTTTTCAAAATCGGAGTCCGGGAAAAAAGCGCGTGGCCATCGGAGCGCCGTATCCGGGCAAGATCATTCCCGTGCATCTTGCCGAGATCGGCGGCGAACTCATTGCGCAAAAAGATTCCTTTCTCTGCGCCGCCAGGGGCGTGAGCGTTGGCATCGCGTTCAACAAGAAAATCGGTGCGGGATTCTTCGGTGGCGAAGGCTTCATCATGCAGCGTTTGCAGGGTGACGGCTGGGCTTTCCTTAATGCGGGCGGAAACATTCACGAACGCGTACTCGCCCCCGGCCAGTTATTGCGCGTGGATACCGGCTGCATCGTGGCTTTCGAGCCGGGTGTGGCCTACGACATCCAATACGTCGGCAAGATCAAATCCGCGCTCCTTGGCGGCGAAGGTTTGTTCTTTGCTACGTTGCGCGGCCCGGGAAAAATCTGGCTGCAATCGCTGCCCTTGAGCCGCATGGCCAACCGTATCGTGGCGGCGTCGCGCAAGGGTGGACGCGAGGAAGGCTCGGCCCTCGGCGGTCTGGGGCGGCTGCTGGATGGCGACAACTCCTGATTGACGGGTAATGGCGGAGCGAACAGGGGCGGAACTTTTCTTCGTGCGTATTCGTTTCCGTTCGTGGTTATATTCCGGCGTGGAAGTCATCATACAACCGGACAAAGAAACGGCCGCCCGGCTGGTGGCGCGCATTCTGGCCAGCGACCTACGCGCCAAACCGCAACTCGTTCTCGGCCTCGCCACGGGGGGGACAATGGAGAGCGTCTATCAAAACCTTGTGCGGATGCACCGCGAAGAGGGCCTCGATTTTTCCCACTGCCAGACGTTTAACCTCGACGAATACGTTGGCCTCACGGCTGCCGACCCCAGTTCGTATCATCACTATATGCACCACCACCTGTTCCGCGCGGTGAACGTGGCGGCGGGGAACACGCATTTGCCCGAGGGCACGGCCGCCAATCTGGACGAAGAATGTCGGCGTTACGAAGCCCTCGTCCGGCAGGCGGGGGGCATTGATTTGCAATTGCTCGGCATTGGCAAGGCCGGCCACATCGGTTTCAACGAACCGCTCTCCGCGCTCCGTTCCCGCACCCGCGTCAAAGCGCTCGCGCCCGCGACCATCCAGCAAAATGCCCCGTTCTTTGGCGGCGAAGCCAAAGTGCCGCGCCGCGCCATTACGATGGGCGTGGGCACGATCATCGAAGCGCGCCGCTGCGTCTTGCTTGCCACGGGCGATAGCAAAGCGGACGTGATCGCGCAAGCGGTGGAAGGTCCAATCACGAGCATGGTCTCGGCAACCGCGCTGCAATTGCACCCGCGTTGCACTGTGGTGGTGGACGAAGCCGCCGGCGCAAAATTGAAGGAAAAGGAATACTACCGCTGGATTTTTGCCAACGAGCCGGAGTGGGAGGGCTATCGGTGACCAGACCGAATCCCGGGGCGGATGGCGGCGTTCGCACCGACCTCGGGGTCAGCGGGCAGTTATCGGATTTCCGCTCAATTTAATTCCACCTCCAGCCTGGCAACCATCGCCGCGCTGGCTTTCACCGGAACTTCTTGGCCCTCGACTTGCCGGATCGTTTTGCGTAAGCTTCGCACAAATGCTCGAAGCCATTGAAAAACTTCTGATTCTCCAGGATCGCGACCGGAAGATTCGCCGGCTGAAGGCGGAACTCGCGAACATCGAGCCGGAACGCCAGACCCTCAAAATCAAGTTCGCCGCCGCCCAGGCCCAACTCGAAAAGGGCCGGCAACGCCTGAAGCAAATTGAATCCGATCGCAAACAGCTTGAGTTGGAGGTGGAGGGCAAACAACAACAGATCGCGAAGTACGCCAATCAGCAACTCCAGACGCGCAAGAACGAGGAGTATCGCGCACTCGCCCACGAGATCGAGATGTGTAAGGCCGACATCAGTAAAATTGAGGACCAGGAGATTGGACTAATGGAGCAGGCTGAACAGACGCAGAAGGAGGTCGCCGGCTTCACGCGGGAAGCGGAGGAGGCGAAGAAACTGGCCGACACCAACATCGCGCAACTGGGGGGCCGCGAGGCAAATTTGTTGAAAGAACTTGCGGAGTTGCAGGGTAATCGCGCGGTGCTGGCGTCCGCCGTGGACGAAACCGTGCGCACGCGCTACGAACGGTTGGTGAAGAGCAAGGGCGAGAATGTTTTGGTGGGCGTGCAACACGGCGTTTGCGGCGGTTGCCACATGAAATTGCCGGCGCAGACGCTCGTCGCCTGTCAGGCGGCGCAGGAACTGGTCAGTTGCACAAATTGCGGCCGGATTCTCTATTATACCCGCGACATGGAACTGGCGGGTGCGGATTGAGACCGGCTTGATTGAACAGAACGAGCCTTTGACGGGTCGAAAAGGTTGCGTTAGGCTGATGGACGGCAAGTTATGAATCTGCGGTTTAGGAATTATGATGGACTGGCGGCGCTGATCTTCAGCGGCGGGCTGCTGGTGGTGACTGCGGACGAACCGCCGCGGCTGCCCGGGGCGCCAATCATTTTTTCGGAACCCAAATCGGACATCGTCTCCTCAAACCTTAACCAACTCGATTCGAAAGCCTCCCCATTCAAAGGCCTTGAATCGGATTTGAAAAGGCCGTTTCAAATCTTTGACGCCGGACGGTCCGACGGCAGCTTCCGTCCGCTTTCGGGCCTGACCGATCCGCCGGCGGCGCCGGTAAACAACCGGCGAATCAAGGAACTCATTGATAAGCGGTCCGAGATGCTGTTGCTTGATCCCGACGGTGGCGAGGTCGGTTTGGACCGGGAGGATGCCCGCAAGACGCCGGACGACTCGTTGGATGCCGCCGGGAAAAAACTCAAGACGCCGCTCGACCGTTACTACAACCAGTTGGACCGTGAGCGGTTGGCCAATACGAACCAGGTGCAGGACACGGATCTCTTCGGTAAGCAAAATGATTCCGACGCCAGGGACGCACTTGGCTTGTCCTTCACGGAAAGTCCTTTCGATGGCGATCGTCGAGCCTCGGCGAAGTCATTGGGTCGCATGTCCAATAATGCGGGTAATAGCGGAGGGTTTTTCTCTGAAAATCTTAAACCAAATGGTTTTTACGACCTCGTCGACGACGCGCACCTAAAGGGTTCAACCGAGCGCAGCACCACTGTCAAGGAAACGCGGCTCAAAGAGTTTTATAGCTTGATTGGCGAGCCGGCCACGGTGCCCCGCAACAATGATTATGCGCCCGGCTTGCCGGTGATTGGGTCCGCGCAACGCCCGGCAACCCCATCTCTCTCACCGGCTTGGTCATTGCCATCGGCGCCCGCCGCTGCCCACGATTCCTTTAACAGCCGGGCGGGCTTGGTCGGCGCCCCGCCGCAACTGCAAAGCCTGCCAAGCTTCGGCACCGCGACCCCCGGCTTGAATTCCGCGCCCGCTCCGGTGGCGCAACCCAAACCGCCCGTTTCGTCCTTCAGTATCCCGAAGCGGCAGTTTTGATTGCGCCCGCGCTTTCACGCCCAGCGCAGCACCGACACGCTTGTTCCCACCGCGAGACGAGTTGCCGGCGGCACGTCGAGCAAACCATCCGCCGCCGCCAGCGAAGCCAGCGCGTGTGACGCCTGCTGACCAGCCGGAAAAACCTTTCCGTCCCGGTCCATCCGCACGCGTACAAAATGCCGCCGGTCCCCGGAGTTGGAAAATGCCTCGCCCAGCACGCCGTGATGGATCGGCAAGGTCACGTCGTCCGCACCCTGCCAGCGCCGCAGCGCCGGACGCACCAGCAACAAAAAGGTGACAAACGCCGAAACCGGATTGCCCGGCAGACCAAACAGAAATTTCTCGCCTAGCCGGCCAAACACAAACGGTTTGCCGGGTCGCATGGCCACTTTCCAGAATTGCAATTGTCCGCCGAGCGCTTCAAATGCTGCTTTTACGAAATCCATTTCTCCGACGGACGCGCCGCCGGAGGTGATAACGAGTTCGTTTTCGGCAAACGCGTGTGCCAAGGCCGCCTGGGTTGCGGCCAACGTGTCGGGCACTAGCGGAAAGGACCTCGGCACGCCTCCGGCGTAGGTCACCAAAGGCGTAAGCATGGCCCGGTTGCTCTCGTAAATCTGACTCAATACGAGCGGTTGACCGGCTTCCCTAAGTTCCGAGCCGGTGGCGAGCAAACCAATTCTCGGTTGTTGCCCAACGTTGACGTGTGAAATTCCCGTGGCCGCCAGCAAACTGATTTTTCCCGGCGTCAAGACGTCCCCCATTGCCACCAGCGTTGCGCCGCATTGAACGTCCTCGCCCCGGTGCCGAACAAATTCCCCCGTCGCGCCGGCATCGCAGATCAGGATTTCGGCCGGATGCGCCGCATCCGTGCGGGTGTCCTCCTGCATTACCACCGTATCCGCGCCTCGGGGCAGGGGTGAACCAGTGAAAAGCCGCGCGCATTCGCCCGGCGCCAATTCGCCGACAAAATATTCTCCCGCTGGAATTTTCGTGCGCACACGCAAGCGAACCGGGGTGGCGGGGGTGGCTGCGGCGATCTCCGCCGCCCGCACCGCGTAACCGTCCATGGCGGAATTGTCGAAGGGTGGAAGATCCACGGGGGCGGCAACGGCTTCGGCCAACACCCGCCCGGCGGCTTCGCTTAACGGGACCGATTCCCGTTGCGGCGGCGGGAGCGCGGTGAGGATGCGGGCGAGCGCGGTTTCAAGATCGAGCATCCACCCACTGTTCCGCACCCAGCACGATTTGCAAAGCCGCTTTAACCCGGCGCGGTTCGGGTGTGTGATCGAAAAAAACTCCGCAAAAGTGGAATTCGCCCTTCCCCGATCGCGGGACAATATGTTAAGCCGTGTGAAGTTTTATCGAAATGTTCCATCCATGGATCACCTATCGAGCCCGGCGCGGGAGAAAGCGCTGGGGATTGCTGCTGGCGCTGGTCGTGGCCTTTGCGGCGCCGGGGCGGGAGCAATCCTATGTCGTAAAGCCCAAGGACACGCTGTCGGGCGTCGCGCAACGCAACGGGCTTACCGTCAGCCAACTGGCCAATCGCAACGCAATCAGCTCCACCACCAAGCTCTATGTGGGGCAGCGACTTTTAATCCCGGGGACCTCGGCGAGTGACTCCCGGTCCGTTCCGTCCCGACTGGAGCCGGCGTTGGCAAAGGCCATCAACGATGCGCCGGTCAAAGGCGGTCGCTGGCAGGCCATCGTCGTCCACCATGCGGCGGTGGAGGAAGGCAGCGTGAAATCCATCGACCGCTATCACCGGGAACAGCGCCACATGGAAAACGGGCTCGCCTACCACTTTCTCATCGGCAACGGCCAGGGCATGGGCGATGGCGAGATCGCCGTGGGCAATCGCTGGAAAAAACAGTTGGATGGTGGGCATCTCCATAGCGAAGCGCAGAACCAGATCGCACTCGGCATCTGTCTGATCGGAGATTTTAACAAACACCCGCCGACGGCCAGGCAGATGCGGAGCCTGGAGGATTTGGTGCGCGCGTTAATGCGGCGCTGCCAGTTGGATGCAGGGGCGGTGAAAACCCATCAACAGATCAACGTCGTTCACACCCAGTGTCCCGGGAGCCAATTCCCGACCCGCGCTTTCCTCGCCCGGCTGAAGTCGCCGGCCGGTTAGGCCGCATTCTCGCCCAGACGCTAGACTTCCACAACATCCCCGGACTGCACGTCCCCATTTGCCGGTGAAATCGAAATGAATGGGCATCGTCGTCATCTCGCATCCTCGTCCTTGTCCAATCTGCGACGTGCCATCAATGGGTCAAACGGCGAAATAGGCGAATGCGCATACTCACGAGTGCCCGGCTCATCTGGGCCTACCAACTCAACGCGAACCAAAGACACATCGTCTCGCATGTGGTCAATAAAATACCCGGCGGCCTCGTCTTTCGAGGTGGCTGGCAACTCGTCGTAATACATCTTCCCTTGATGCTTCCAGTGCATCCCGAAAATATAGGTCTGCCACATACACTCTCGATGCCTAACGATTACCCAAGTTCAACGACCCGGCCCGCGAGCGCGTTCGTTTGCAACCGGAGCGCGCTGGCCGGGTTCGCAATGCGATTTGGCTAGGCATCATGCGTTGCCTTTGGCATTATCTTGGTCACTTTATAGACCTGCCCCTTTTTGTCGTAAGTCGTCCACTCGCCAATCTGTTCGCCGCTCTCGAAGTGACCTGAGCGCATCTTCGTCCCGTCCAATCTGAGCCACTCCCAATAACCAACGGGAACGCCGCCGGCCCTCTGTCCCTTGGCCCAGACGCTGCCATCTTTGTGATACTCGACGTGTTTCTTCTTCGATGTTCTTTTGGTAGCCATAATGACAGGGCGCTGTGGGGCTGATGATTGCCTACCTTCCCAATCTCATCACCCCGGCCCACGAAGGCGTTCGTTCGCAACCGGAACGCGCTGGCCGGGTTCGCGGCGCGGTGGGGTTAGCCCCCCTCTCGACGCCAAGCATGACGCAATTCTCGCTCATCCTTTGTCTCCGCAAATTTCCTAACCGCGTTGCCTCGCTCATCAAATAGGTATTCGACGCCATCATGTTTGATGATGCGGTAAACCTTTTGCGCCCGCATCCCCGGAGAATCGAAGACGCCCTTCTCAATGCGGACAACATAATTGGAACCACCGCCGACAAATGTGCCGCTCTCATACGGACGGTTTCGCAGACTGCCATCGTCGTTGGCGCCATAACACTCATACTTGCCCGAGGAATAAAGAACAATTCGGTTGGTGCCGAACTCATCATTCACGAACGAAGCCAGCAGGGAATCTGGCTTTTTGCTGCAACCGGCAGTGCTCAAGAGCAGTGCAACAACGAGGCATTGAAGTGATCGAGACATAGGGGCCAAATTATGATTGAGCAACGGAATTGTCGTTCATCAAGTTTATCGGATATGACGGTAAATCCGGGGTTCAAGCCTGTCCAGCCGGCAGTTTGGTTCGCAATGAAGCGAACCAATACAAATACGATCAGCAAGCGGAGCGGAAGCACCTCAGACGTTAAACTTGTTTACCATGCCCATACTACACGCTCCCGTTTAGCGGTGAAGTTGCGGTGACTGGCGCTCGCGGCGGCTGAGTAACCGCGACGCTCGTGCTGGGTTCGCCCCGACCACAGCGCTGCTAAGCAAAGTCCGGCCAGCACGAGTGAGGACGGCTCTGGTACAAGACTCATGTCGAATCCCGGGACCTGACCTTGATCTTGCCCGATTCCGAACAGCGGCCACATAGGAAGATCGCCAGCAATCCATAAGTCGTTTCCAACAATTGAGGAACCAATAAACATCGGCTCCAACGGCGAACCGTTGTTCCAAGTCGCCAACGCGGCTTGCCAGGTAGTGCCCGCATTGGCGGACCAGCCGCGGACGATGAAATCAACCGGGCCGACGCTGTAGCTTGTGGTTACGTTATTGCGGGTGACCAAACGTCCTGCTGCAAGCTGGTTGTTTGTATTGTAGGCTTCAACCACTTGGAATCTGGGATCGGAAAATGCCACTTGCACACCAGTGTTGCTCACGGTGGTCGCAGGTGCGAGGAACGCGGCAAAGATGAACTGTTGAATACTAGATCCTGGCATAGGAACTCCGCCTGCGGAAATCAAAGTGGTCGGGTCATTACGAAAGTGAATCTCGCCCTGACCGTAGGTTGCCGGCGAAAGCGCTATCCAGCCAACAACTGCTAAGAGGTTTTTCATAACAAGGTCACAGTTTTCCACCAACCACAGACGAAGTTACCACCCGCTCGTAATCAATGCGAGCGCCGACCTAAAAGGCCCATTGCGGCCAACCGATGCGCTGCAACGAACCCGGCCCACAAGAACGTGCGATTGCAACCGGAGCACGATTGCCGGACGGTGCCCAACCCAAACCTAGACGGCAAATTTAAACAACAGCACGTCCCCGTCTTTCACGACGTATTCCTTACCTTCCATGCGATACAGCCCCTTCTCGCGGGCGGCGGCCACGGAGCCGCACTTGATCAAGGCATCGTAGGCCACCGTCTCGGCCTTGATGAAACCGCGCTCGAAGTCGGAGTGGATTACGCCCGCCGCCTTGGGCGCGGTGTCACCGGCATGAATGGTCCACGCGCGGACTTCCTTCTCGCCCGCTGTGAAATACGTCCGCAGTCCCAGCAGATGATACGTGGCGCGAATCAGAGCACCGATGCCACTTTCGTCCACGCCGAGTTCCTTGAGAAACGCCGTTGCTTCCTCAGGCGTAAGATCAATCAGGTCGCTCTCGATCTGCGCGCTGATGACGACGGCTTCGCACGCGAGATGGGTTTTCACATATTCGCTCACCTTGAGCACGAACGGATTGCTGGCCGCCGTGGCGAGGTCGGATTCCTTCACGTTGCACGCGAAGATCGTGGGCTTGTCGGTCAACAGGAAGAAAGCCTTGGCAATCACCTTTTCCTCGGGCGTCAGTTTGACGGTGAGCGCGGGGGTGCCGGAGTCGAGCACTGGCTCGAGCTTTTTGAGGACCGCTTCCTCGGCCTGGGCTACCTTGTCACCGCGCTTGGCGTCCTTGGCAACTTTCTCCAACCGTTTCTTCACGGTTTCCAGATCGGCGAGGACCAGTTCGGTGTTGATGACTTCAATATCGCGCACGGGATCCACGCTACCGGTGACGTGATGAATGTCCGCATCCTCGAAACAGCGCACCACCTGCACAATGGCGTCCACCTCGCGAATATGAGTGAGAAATTTGTTGCCGAGTCCTTCGCCCTGCGACGCACCTTTCACCAGACCGGCGATGTCCACAAACTCGATGGCCGCCGGGATGACGACCGTCGTCTTGGCGATTTTTTGCAGTTCGTACATCCGTGCGTCCGGTACGGTGACAATGCCGACGTTGGGGTCAATGGTGCAAAACGGATAATTGGCCGCCTCCGCCTTGCGGGTGCGGGTGACGGCGTTAAACAAAGTGGACTTGCCTACGTTGGGCAGACCGACGATTCCAGCTCTTAGCATAAAAAATTAGCGGCATAGGAACGCAGAGAATAGGCGCAATTGAAAGACAATCTTCGAGTCGCTGCGGAAACGGGCAAAAATTTAGAATGGCCGAAAAAGAAATGGCAGCGGCCCGTCCTGAAGTTTAGGCTGCGCCTTGCCTGAAGTGTGAAGCGCGAAACCCAAAACGACCCAACCGCCACCAACCATGGAAAACCAAACGCCCGCCACCACCATGAAGCCGGCAACACCTAAACCGAGAACTTGCAGAAGACTTTTAATGCAAAGCCTTAGCGCGGGTGACGCCGCAACCCCAGTGGGACCACGCTGTCAGCCCGTCTCGTCGCAGGGTCGCCGAGGTCAGCGGAATAAGCCTCACGGCTTGGAGTCCATTCCCTTGACCCACATTCCTCTGACCACTCCTCCCGCCGCCCACGTTCCAATCTCGGTATTTTACTTTGCGCCTTTGCACCTTTGGAGTGCTATCGCCCAACATCGTCGCGTCCTGCGAAGAATCTGGCGCGCGGCTTCTTCTTCCTCTCCCCACGACGAAGGAGTGGGGAGAGGATCGAGAAGAGGGGCAATCCAAGCCAAACGGGCCTCCTCTCCCCGCCCCTCTCCTCCATCGGATGGAGGAGAGGGAGTTGATTCGGTTGCGGCTTGGCCGCCCTATGCCTTGGCGTTGAATTCCGACCGGATTATTACGGCTCAAACCAACCGGTCGCCATTAACCCAACACCGGAAATCAACTTTCGGAGGTTTGCTGAGAACCCTCGCGGCCGTCCTGCTGGCAATGCTCTCCGTGAGCGCCGCCACCGCGAAAGACCGACCACTTTCGCTCCATCCGGACAACCCGCACTATTTTCTCTGGCGCGGCCAGCCCACTGTGCTCATCACGTCCGGCGAGCATTATGGCGCGGTGATGAATCTGGATTTCGATTATGCGCCGTACCTGAAAGAACTTGAAGCAAGAAAGTTGAACGGCACGCGGGTATTCAGCGGCGCGTATGTCGAGCCTCTCGGCGCCTTCAACATCGCCAGGAACACCCTGGCCCCGCCGACCGAACGCTTTATCAGCCCTTGGGCGCGCAGCAGTCAACCCGGCTATGCCAACGGTGGCAACAAGTTCGACCT
>JANYBF010000385.1 GCA_025360895.1 Verrucomicrobiota bacterium | reverse complement strand
CCCCTACTCCACCTTGCAACGCAAACCACGCGACATCACCAAGGGAAAAATTGACGGACGCTCACAGGAAATCCAGCGCCTGATCGGGCGGGCGATGCGCGCCACGCTGGATCTGGAAAAACTCGGGGCACGGACGATCTGCGTGGATTGCGACGTCTTGCAGGCCGACGGCGGCACGCGCACCGCCGCCATCACCGGGGCGTACGTCGCCCTCGTGATCGCCATCCGGCGTTTGATCGCCAGCGGCAAACTTAAGGAAAATCCCATCCTCCACGCGGTTGCGGCCGTCAGCATCGGCATCGTGGACGGCCAGGCATTGCTGGACTTGTGTTACACCGAGGATGTCGCCGCGACGGTGGATTTCAATCTGGTGATGAATGCCGCGGGCGAATTCATTGAACTGCAAGGCACGGGCGAGGAAGCCACGTTCAGTGAAACCGAACTCGCCGCCTTGCTCAAACTCGGCAAGACCGGTGTCCGTCAATTGCTCGAAGCCCAGGAAGCCGCCCTCGCCAAGGCGTGAGCGCCACCAACCCTCAAACCCAACGGGAAACGGGTCGGCGACCTTTTAATGGCCGGCACTTCAAGTTTGGAACCTCGCTGCCATTCGGCCGGCATCCTTCGTGATTCAATGACTCCGCCAACCACCCTGACACTCATCCGTCACGCCGAAGTTGAAGCCCGTTATCAAGGTGTATTCGGCGGGCGCATTGACATGGACATCTCGCCGCGCGGCCAGGAACAAGCCGCCGCCCTGGCCAGTTATCTCCAGCACAGACTGTTCAATGCGATCTATGCCAGTCCGATGAAGCGCGTGCAGCAGACCCTTTCGCCCTGCCTGAGCCCGGGCACGCCCCAGCCCGTCACCTTGCCCAAACTACACGAAGTGGATTTCGGGGACTGGACGGGCCTGAATTTTGCGGAGGTGCAGGAACGCTACGGAGTCCGCCCGTCCGCGTGGTTGGACGAGTTGGCCGCCGATGCGATTCCCAACGCGGAGAAGGCGGTGAACTATCGCGCCCGCATCGAGCCCTGCGTCCGGGAGATTCTAGAATCGCATCCCGGCCAGCGGGTGGCGGTGTTTTGTCACGGGGGCGTGATTCGCCAGATGCTTGCGGTCCTCCTGGATCTGCCGCTACCCAAGACCGCCGGGTTTGAAATTGATTACACCAGCATCACCGAAGTGGAGATCCATCCGCATCGCGCAGAGATTCAGTTGCTCAACTTTACCCCGTGGCGCGACCTTCCCGCGCGGCCAACGACGCAAGTCACCTCGGAGCCGCCAAAGTAATGCGGTGGATTCCCAGTTTGAATGGTTGCGGGAATCCGTCTCCTCACATCGGCAGCCACCATTGGACGGTGTTTCGTGCGGGGTGAAAAAATTCGGCGCCCAAATATCTGATCGCATTCCGATTTGAAACGCCGCAGAATCATCCCCACATGAATCAAACACCGGATACGCACAGCAAACTGATCGGCTACCTGCTTTGGATTTTTGGTTTCACCGGCGCGCATCGCTTCTATTACGGCAAACCGGTGACAGGTACGATTTGGTTTTTCACCGGCGGACTGTTTCTCATCGGCTGGATCATTGACCTGTTTCTGATTCCCGCGATGGATCGGGCGGCAGACCGGAGATTTGCCGCCGGCGCCATCGACTACTCAATCGCCTGGATTCTGCTGACCTTTTTGGGCATCTTCGGCATCCACCGATTCTATCAGGGCAAATGGGGCACCGGCCTGCTTTACCTCGTGACCGTCGGCTTGTTCGGTTTGGGAATTCTTTACGACTACTGGACCCTCAACACCCAAATCAGTGAACGAAACCAAGCCCAGTTGACGCGCTGATGCGCGGTCGCACGCCCGGCCGAAAGCGCCCGGAATCTTTTAGCGGCGGGTCCAGCGCAACCAGCTTTTCACTGAGCGACCGGTTTTAATTCAAATTGGTGTGATCGCGGTTTCCGCGCCTTCTCGATCTGTGCCTCACTCTCGGCAATCTTCTCGTCCAAGCGGGCGAGTTCCGCGGAACGCTTACTTTCGGCTTCCGGCGATTGCGCCCAACCCGGAAACGAAAAGAGTTGAACGCTCCGCCAGCGATTGAAATAGAGATTGTTTTTCTCAACGACCAGCTTCAACAACTCTTGCACCTGCTTCGTGATCGGCCCGACCGCCGTCGCGAGATTCCACCCCTTCCCCAGTTGCTCCGCCGTCGTCTTCCCTACGGATTCACCGTCAATGCTCAACTCATAATTACCCGGAGCCAGGCCGCTAATCTGTAGTTCATACCGATTCAATTCATCGAGAATCGGGGCCAGTTTCAGGACCGGTTCGGCCGCCGGGTCAATTGGCATGGGCAAGGCATCATCCAACCGGTCAAAACTAATGATCCCATCGGCCACTTTCAGATTTTGAATCTTGCAAGCCTCCACCGCCACCACCGCTTTGGTTGCACTGTTGATTTCCGCCCGCGAAACCAGCGCCGGGGCGCCCAGCGCTTTCAAAATCGCCCACGCCATGATCGTTTGGCCGATGGGACCGGGATGCACGGCATCGCCACCGCCAACGAAGGTGTTCAAGGTCTTCACGTTGGAGGCGCGCTCGCGCAACAAGATTGCCATATACGGATCAAACTGATCCCCGAAAGTCACGCCGGCGTTCGCCGCCACATCCTTTAGCCCGGTGGAAAATTTGCGCAGCGACTGGTTGCGCACGTCCTGATCGGGATCAGGCCGTTTGTCTTCAATAGGCTGGGGGGTCAGCAAGGCGACCCGGGCGCCGTTGGCCGTGAGCACCTTGACAATTTCCTTCTGACTGCGGATGTAGGCCCGGAAGATGTCCTCGCGAAACGCTTGATAGGAATGATCATTCATCCCGAAATCAACCGTCACCGCTGTCGGTTTGAGGGCCAACACATCTCGCCGAAGACCGCGGCCCACCGCATCCTCCACCATCGCTTGCTGAACGGCCTCATCGGCGGCAAAAAGCTGGCTCTCGTCAGGATGAGATCGCTGCCGCAACCAGGCGGTGTCGCCGCCCCAACCCACGTTGCGGAAGGAGAGCTGCCATTGGGGATGGCGGGTCAGCGCATAAGCCTCGATGTAAGTCGTGTACAGCCGCTGCTCGGTGATGCTGTCGCCGAGAAAAACCACGCGGTCGCCGTCATGAACAAAAAAGTCTGCGGCGTGGACGCGGGCAGCCAGCCCGACCATGGCAACTAACGTGAGGAATTGTTTGTGATGCGCTGATTTCATGTTGCCAAGCTTCGGAAACTGAAAACATAAAACCAACTCTTTTTTAAAAAATTGTTGACGGTTGGATGAAACGGTTGGACGGCAATGCGCGACTCCGCGGGCCGGGAAGGTGTAGTTCTTGAGAGTCTGTTTAAAAGAACAGCCGCCGCACGAAGCACAAGAAATCCGACAAACGGAGCATCACTGTCTGGTGTACGCCAATTGGTATTGCCTTCCTTCGCCGTTTGCCGTCCCATCTTGGCAACTTTGCACCTTGGCGTCGAATTCCGATGACATCGTTCCGGTTAAGAGCGTGGGTTGATCCGTCCGCGCGGCAATCAAAGCTCGACATTCTGACCATCACCATCGCAGACTGGTTTCACTATTTAATAAAACTATGAAATCGCCAATCATCTCGCTCTCTTTTTGCGCCGCTCTTTCGCTCGTTTCCACGGGCTTGGCGGCAAACGTCGGTTCGCCCTTCTACGGCGACGCGCCGGACGACCACCATCCTTGGGCCGTGCATGACCCGAATCGTCCTCAACCGAAATTGGTCACCCCCGGCACCTATAGTACGCAGGAGCAACCCGGCAAGCCGCCGTCCGATGCCATTGTTCTGTTTGATGGTACCGATGTTTCCAAGTGGGAGGCCGATGAAGGCACGGGCGTTCCCACCAAATGGGTCGTCAAGGATGGCGCCATGGAGTGCGTGCCCGGGTCGGGCTATGTTCGGACCAAACAAACTTTTGGGGACTGCCAACTCCACGTCGAATGGGCCGCGCCCACCAAAGCCGAGGGCACCAGCCAGGGCCGCGGCAACAGCGGCGTTTTCCTGATGGGACTGGTCGAGGTTCAGGTGTTGGATAATTACAATAATCCGACTTACCCCGATGGAACGGCCGCTTCGGTTTATGGGGTGAATCCCCCGTTCGTCAATGCCTTGCGGGCGCCGGGCCAGTTTCAATCCTATGACATTGTCTTTCGCCGGCCGGTGTATAAGGACGGACAGCAATTGGACCCGGGCTATGTCACCGTGTTTGAAAATGGAGTCTTGGTTCAGGACCATACCATGCTGGAAGGTGGCACCGGCCACATGGGTCGCAGCAAACCCAAGGCGTTCCCGGCCGCTGGCCCGCTTAAACTACAGGACCACGGCAACCCCGTCCGCTTTCGCAACATCTGGTATCGTCCATTGCCGCCGCGCGCCATCGAAGGCGGGACCGACGGTTATCTCACCACGGAAGCCACCGCCGCCAAGCGCGCCGAGATCGCCGCGCTGATCCGCAAAGATGCGGCCAACCAGAAGGACCCGGCCAATCCCCTGCCCGAAATGTTACGGCTGACGGAGTCCCTCGTCTATGAGCAGGACGAGGCGACGGCGGAAAGGGCCCACGAACTGGCCGGGCAATATCTGGCCAGCCTGCAAAAACTTTCCCCCGCCGCGCTCGCGGCAAAAAAGGATGAGATCAAGCACCTGCGCGACGTCACCAAGTATCTGGTCCGGTTCAACATTATTCCGGAGGACGCCGAGCCGGTCACCCAACTCGATCAAATCATCAAAGACCAGAACTGGGATAAGAAATAAGTCCGCGATCGGTTCGGGAGGGTGAATACCAGCCAACGCTAAATGCCCGGCGGTTCGCCAGCCCGATCGCCAGTTCTCCCATGACTAAACCGAACCCATTGGCCGCCGCCGCTGCGCCTGTCGCGCAGCGGTTGCTGTCCTTGGATGCCCTGCGCGGTTTCGACATGTTTTGGATCGTCGGGGCTGAGGGCTTGGTGGCGGGCCTGCGGAAAATTACCGATGGCGGTCCAATCCGCATCCTGGCGGATCAACTGGAACACCAACCCTGGGCCGGGTTCCATTTCGAGGACCTGATCTTCCCGCTCTTTGTTTTCATCGTCGGCGTCTCGCTCGTTTTTTCAGTGTCGAAAACCATCGCGCAATCCGGCCGGCGCACGGCCGTCATCCGAATTCTTCGGCGCTCTGCCCTGCTCTATCTCCTGGGCCTTTTCTACTATGGCGGTTTTTCCACACCCTTTGAACGCATCCGGTTGCTCGGCGTGCTGCAACGCCTTGCGCTCTGTTATCTGTTCGCCAGTCTTATGTTCTGCTATCTCAAGCCCAAAGCCTTGGCTGGCGTGTGCGCCGGGATATTAATCGGCTACTGGGCGCTCATGTCGTTCGTGCCCGTCCCGGGACATGGGGCCGGCAATTTTGCGGAAGGCATGAACCTGGCCAACTACCTGGACAAATACCTGCCGTTGCGCCGATGGGATGGCGATCACGACCCCGAAGGTCTCTTGAGCACTCTACCCGCCATCGCCAACTGTCTCCTCGGTGTTTTCGCCGGACTGCTGCTCCAGAACCACTCCGTGCCAGACCGGAAAAAAGCCGGCTACCTGATCGGCGCGGGCCTGGCCTGCCTCGCCGTCGGCTGGCTCTGGCACCTCAACTTCCCCGTCATCAAAAAACTCTGGACCTCTTCCTTCGTGCTGGTGGCGAGCGGCTACAGTTGCCTCCTGCTCGCGTTGTTTTATCAGGTCATTGACGTGTGGAAATGGCAAAAATGGGCGATGCCCTTCATCTGGATCGGCGTCAATTCCATCACCATCTACCTGGCCAGTCCATTGATTGATTTTGAGCAAATCGCCCAACGCCTCATCGGCGGTGAGTTGAATGGTTATTTCGGAAATTACGGCCCATTGCTGATCGCCGTCGTCGCCCTCGCCATTGGCTTGTGGTTTCTGCGCTTTCTTTACCAACGGAAAATCTTCCTGCGCGTCTAAATCGTTCGCTGGTCCGGAGCGCCGAGCATCGCCCGGCCCGCGATATGAAGTCGCAAATCTTTTGCCCGCTTTTGCCCTCGCGATTACGCCGCGACCTTGTTCGCCAGACCGCCCGGCCATTTCGCCTCTACATTTGTAAAATAAATTCTTGACTCTTTTTACAGTTGTAGAGACTATGGGTAAGTCACACCCATTTAACCATGCCCAAAAAACCCATCGAACTTACCGAAGCCGAGTGGACGATCATCAAAGCCGTCTGGGAT
>JANYBF010000369.1 GCA_025360895.1 Verrucomicrobiota bacterium | reverse complement strand
CCCGTGATGACGCTGCCCAACGCCACGTTGTTCCCCCAGGCGTTGCTCCCGCTGTACATTTTTGAGTCCCGTTACCGGCAAATGCTCGCCGATGCGCTCCATTCCAATCGCCTGCTGTCCGTCGCCATGCGGCGGCCCGGCAGTCCGCGCGAGACGCCGACGGAAGTCGCCGGTCTCGGTCTGATCCGGGTCTCGGTCGCCCATAAGGACGGCACGTCGCATCTGGTCCTGCAAGGCTTGACCCGCGTGAAACTGGAGAAAGCCGTGCGCTACCGCCCCTATCGCATTCATCGCATCACCCCGTTGCCGACGCCGCCCTGCGATAACACTGCGGCCGATGCGCTGCTCATCACCGTACGGGAACTCCTCAAGGAACGCGTTCAACTCGGGATGCCTTTTCCCTTCCCGCTCGTGTCGCATGAACAACCCGGCTCGCCCGGCCAGTCGCCGCCGGCGTTTTCCGCGAAGCAAGTGATCGGGTATTTGGATTCCATTACCGATCCGGAACAGGCGGCGGACCTGGTTTCGTGCGCGGTGCTGGCGGGCGGGGAAGATCGGCAAGCCATCCTGGAAGCGTTGGATGTCGAGACCCGGTTGCGCCGACTCGCGCAATTTTTGTTGCGGGATATCAAGGGCCATCCCAAGAAGAAACGCGGCCCGAAGTGATCCCACCGGAACCGCAACCGCTTGACGTTCCCGTCCGGCCCGCCTATTAACATCGTTCTATATGCCGACCTACGAATACATTTGCGCCAAGTGCGGACACGAATTTGAAAAAATTCAACCCATGGCGGCCCAAGCCTTGACCACCTGTCTGAAGGAAGTTTGTCCGGAAAAGAAATGGGGCCGCGGGCGCGTGAAGCGTAAAATCAGCACCGGCGGCGGGCTGATCTTCAAGGGCAGCGGGTTCTACATCACCGATTATCGCAGCGAAGGTTACAAGCAGGCGGCCAAAAAGGATTCCGACGCCGCCAAACCGGCCGCCGCCAGCGAGAGCAAAACGGCTACTCCCGCCAAACCTGCTGCGAAGTCGGAAGCCAAACCCACCAAGCCCGCCGGCGCGAAAACCTGACGCGGGCCGGGCGCGGTCCGTCGCATGAAATTCGTTGTCGCCATCGTCCTGCTCCTCGCCGCCGGTCTCACGCTGCCGGCGCAGACCGGTTCGTTTGGCAACCGGCCAGTGCAAAGTGTGACGGGGCAGTTTGTGGTCACCGACGCCCGGCCGGGTGGGGCGCCCGGCCCCAAACCGGGCGCGGCGGGAACCAATCAGAATATCCTGGCTTTGGAACCTGCTTTCCTCGCCGTTTCGTGTGAGCGCATCAAGCAGGTGCTTTACGCGAACCTGGGTGTCACGGGGCAGTCCCGAAGCGTCATTTACCTCACCATCCGTCCGGCGCGTGGCTCGGCCCGGGAATTTGCTTACGCCACCGAACGCTTGGGCAACAATTGGATTTATCGTGTCGAATTGCCACCCCAGATGGAACGCAGCCGGTTACTGCGGTTGATTGTGCAACTGTTGTTGCAGGAGATCGCCAATCGCCGCGTCACCGACCACTTGGCGGAAATTCCGGCCTGGCTCACGGAGGGCCTCACCCAGCAATTGCTCAACTCGCGCGCGGTGGAAATCCTTTTGCCGCCGCCCGATCAAAAATTCGGCGCGCTGATGCTCGGTCCCACCGTCATCCAGGCCCGTCAAACCGATCCCCTGGCCGCCGCGCGCAGCGTGTTGCGCGATCGCCCACCCCTGTCGCTCGCTGAATTAAGCTGGCCGGCGGCCGACCGGCTCGACAACGAAGCGCGGGAAGCCTTCCAGTGCAGCGCGCAGGTATTTGTCACCGAACTGCTGGGTTTGCCGCAGGGGCGGGAACATATCCGGGCGATGATCAACGAACTGGCTGGTTGCTACAACTGGCAGACGGCGTTCCTCCGGGCGTTTGCGCCGGATTTCGCGAATCAACTCGCCGTCGAAAAATGGTGGACCTTGCAGGTCGTGCATTTTGTCGGGCGCGATCCCATGCACCTCTGGACGGTAGTGGAAAGCTGGCAAAAACTTGCAGACCTGCTGGGTATCAGTATCGCCGTTCGCCGCAACAGTCAGGAGCTGCCCGATTATGCGGTCGTCACTTTACAAACGGTGATTCACGAATGGGAACCCTTGCGCCAGACCGGGACGATTAGTGGCAAAATTAATGAACTGGAAATGGCGCAGATGCGGGTCGCCCCGCAGTTCATCGCGCTCGTGAGCGATTATCGGCGCGTGCTGACGGCATATCTTCAGCAACGCGCGCGGGCGGCCTCAACATTCGGCAAGCTCTGGTTGTTCACGCCCGGGGTCGGCAAGGTGGTGGACGAAGCGGTCCAGCAGCTCGATCAACTTGATCAACAGCGCGTTGCCCTGCGGCCGCCGGTCGGTGCCCCCACCCCCGCCCCGCTGGCGGGACCCGCCGGAGTGGGACGGTGACGGTCGGGTAAATTTGAATGGAAAGCGGATTTACCGGTCAACTTGACAGTCCGAAGTTCAATTCTATAGTGCGCTACGGAAAAAATGCACACCGAAGCCCAGTCTGCAAAAATCAGCGAGCCGCCCACCCCAGCTCGTCTTAACGCCCTCAAGGAATTCTCTCCCGCCGGCCGTGGTTTCTGGTCCGCCGTGGCCGATGCCGATTGGACCAACTGGCGCTGGCAGCTCAAAAACCGCATCACCACCTTGGAACAACTGGTGCGCCTGATGCCAACGCTCACGCCGGAAGAATACGCCGGGACCCAACTGGCGAACCAAAAGCTCGCCCTCGCCATCACGCCATATTTCTTCAATCTGATTGATCCGGCGGATGAAAACTGCCCCATCCGCCGCCAGGTCATTCCGCGCATCGAGGAAACGCACACGGCCGTTTGGGAAATGAGCGATCCGTGCGGCGAGGATTCCCACTCACCCGTGCCCGGCCTCGTCCATCGTTATCCCGACCGCGTGTTGTTTCTCGTCACCGACCGGTGCGCGGCTTATTGCCGTTACTGCACGCGGGCCCGGCTCGTCAGCAACGCTGCCGGTTACGACTTCCATCCGGAGTTTGACAAACAACTTGCCTACATCCGTGAACACCCGGAAGTGCGCGACGTGTTGTTGAGCGGCGGCGATCCGTTGCTGTTCAGCGATGAAAAACTGGAAGACCTCCTGACCCGGCTGCGCGCGATTCCGCATGTGGAATTTCTGCGGATTGGCACCCGCATCCCAATTTTCCTCCCGCAACGCATCACCCCCGAGTTGTGCGCAATGCTGAAGAAATTTCATCCGCTCTTCCTGAGCATTCACACGAATCACCCGCGCGAGTTGACGACCGAAGTACGCGAAGCCCTCGGGCGGTTGGCCGATGCCGGCATTCCGCTGGGCAACCAGTCGGTTCTCCTCAAGTCGGTCAATGACGACGTGACCGTGATGCGTGCGCTCGTGCAAAAGCTACTGATGTGCCGCGTCAAGCCCTACTATCTTTATCAGTGCGACCCGATCTCCGGCTCGGCGCATCTGCGCGCCAGTGTCGCGAAGGGCCTGGAGATCATGGAAGGCTTGCGCGGTCACACCACGGGCTACGCGGTGCCGCAGTATGTGATTGATGCCCCCGGCGGCGGGGGCAAAGTGCCGGTCAACCCCGAATACGTCCTGAGCCGCGCCGCCGACCGCGTGGTGATTCGAAACTTTGAAGGCAAGGTCTTCGAATATGTCGAAGGCGCGCGTCCCACGCCGCGCTACAAACCTTCCGAAGACTTCGTCGTGCCCGAGTTCCACTGATCTTCCTTGGGTAACTGGCTCCGTGAAGTGAATGTGTGGCACGATTTATCGGCTCTTCATCGCCCGCTTCCCCGCGCCGGTTGACTTGCCCCCGCGCTTTGTTAGCGTGACGGCGCGTCATGTCGAAGAAATCGTTCGCCCGTCTCACCCGCATCGTAACCGGCACTTTCGGTTACGGGCAGGAGGACGGCTTCTCATTGGAAACGGGCCTCACGAAGTTTGAGCAGTTCGTTCATTTCTGGGTGCTGGTGTGGCGCAGCTTCGTGCGCAATCGTTGTCCCGTCCGGGCGGCGGCACTGTCCTACACCACGCTGTTGGCGCTCGTTCCCATGCTGGCGGTGGCCATGAGCTTGAGCACTTTCCTCCTCAAGTCAAAAGGCGAGGAGCAGATTAGCGCGTTCATCGAAGAGTTCATCGCGTACGTCGTCCCCGATGCGCCCAAGCTGACAAACTCTTCGTCGAGCGAGTTTGAATTTCCCGTCGGCCCCGCCAACCTGCCGTCAGATGGCAAAACCTCCCTGACGAATACGATCAGCACTGCCCAAGTTTCGGATACCAACACGACGCCGGCCGTCGCAACCTCGTCCCTGGCGCGCGATGCCCGGGTGGTGGCGGCCACCGGTCGCGGGGCCGCACAGATCAAACAATTTCTCCAGCAGGCCAACAGTGGAACGCTGGGCACGGTGGGCGGGTTGTTCCTGTTCTGGACGGCGATCATGATGCTCATCCGGATGGAGGAAACGTTCAACGACATCTGGGGCGTGACCCAAGGACGCGATTGGTGGCCGCGGATCACCAATTACTTTTTCGTGATCGTGTTCGGGCCGGTGCTGCTCATCACGGCGATTGGCCTCGCCGGCGGCGCCCATTTTCAGCAGACCCGGAATCTCCTGGGCCTGATGCCATTCTTCGAACCGGTTGTCTCCCAACTGCTCCCGGTGGCCATGATCTCGGTGACTTTTGCGCTCTTTTACAAACTGATGCCGAACACGAAAGTGCGCTTCAGCGCGGCGTTCGTGGGTGGGCTGCTGGCCGGAACGACCTGGCACATTTTTAACCTGCTCAGTCTTCGCCTTGGCTCCAGTGCCATGAACGCGAGCAAGATTTACGGCGGCCTGGCGCTCGTGCCGCTGCTGATGGTGGGTCTGTACGTGGTGTGGGTGATTGTGTTGTTCGGGGCGCAGGTGGCGTATGCGTTCCAGAATCGTGAATCCTATTTGCAGGAACGACTCGCAGAGAATGTAAACCAACGCGGGCGTGAATTCGTGGCGCTGCGCCTGATGACCTGCATTGGCCAGCATTTTCACCACAGCTGGCCGCCGGCCACCGTGCCGCAGATGTCGCGTGAATTGGGCATTCCCTCCAAACTCGTCCAGCAGGTGTTGCAGACGTTGCGGGCCGCCCGGCTCGTGGTGGAGGTTCACAGTGCGGAAGCCGGTTACGCTCCGGCGCGACCGCTGGAGACGATCAACTGCCATCATATTTTACTCGCCCTGCGCGCGACGCAAGGCCAGGAACTCGTCACGCGCGACGAACCGGTGCGCGCGGAAGTGCTCGGTGAATTTG
>JANYBF010000326.1 GCA_025360895.1 Verrucomicrobiota bacterium | reverse complement strand
CCACAACAGCCGCGCCCGATTGGTTCACGCGAGCGGTTTCCACGCCGCGTGAAGATCGCGTCGTGCCGGTGGAAGGCTGCCCCATTCATTACCTCCGTTGGGGCGACCCCACCAAGCCAGGGGTACTGCTGGTGTCCGGCAGCGGCGCCCACGCGCATTGGTGGGATTTCATCGCGCCGTACTTCACGGATCACAACTGCGTGGCGGCGATTGATTTGAGCGGGATGGGCGACAGTGGTCATCGCCCGAGTTATTCCTCCGAATTTTTTACCAAGGAATTGATCAGCGTCTGCGCGGATGCGGGTTTCAAAAGCAACACGGTCATCATCGGCCACAGTTTTGGCGGGTTTGTTACTTTGAAGACCGGCCTGGTTTATGGCAGCCAACTCACCGGCGTGGTCCTGGTGGACGCGCCCGTCCGCCCACCCGATTACGAATGGGAACGGGACCCCAAATACTCGCCGATTCAGCCGAAGAAGATTTATCCCGAATTCGAAACCGCGCTCGCCCGCTTTCGCCTGGTGCCAACCCAACCCTGCGAGAATGGTTTTATTTTGGATTACATCGCCCGCCATTCGCTAGGCAAAGTGGCGGGCGGCTGGAGTTGGAAATTTGATGACCGCCTTTTTCAGAACTTCAAGATTGGCAACATGTCAGCAGACCTCTCCAATCTGGCCTGTCGGGTGGGCGTGATTTACGGCGAAAACAGCCAGTTATTTTCGCAGGCGGTCGTGGATTACATGTTCCAGGTTCTCGACCGCAGCGTGCCGTTTGCCGCCATCCCGGAGGCAAATCATCATCTCCTGCTCGACCAACCCCTGGCGTTCATCTCGGCGCTGCGGACGCTGCTCGCGGAATGGCGCCATTCCAAACCGCAACGGAGCGGCCGACCAAGTTAACCAAACGTTCAACCGCTTCCGTAACGCATCGGCCCGCCCGATACCGGTGGTTTCCCGCGAAATCGCCAGAAAAACCTTCACATCCATGGTGGGGGTGACGATGGTGGATTGCGCAAACGCACCCGAAACCAGCGCGCGAATCCGGATTCCGTGGTGTAAAATCTTCATGCCCCATTGGGCTGAAGTTACGCCGGTTTATTCCGGGGTTTGTTTTTATCCCGCTGGAAACTGAAACTCTTCCCGCTCCGCTTGGGCCGCACCCCGCCCTTGAACGGTTTGTCTTTGTGAAACTTCCGCATCGGTTCAATGGTTTTGGGCCGCGCTTTCGGCACCAGAATGATCGGACAACCTTCGTAGCCGAAGGCCTTCCGTAAATCGCCGGCGAGATGCTTCTTGTAGGCGTCGGAAAAAAGCTCATCGCGATTCACAAACATCAGGAACGTCGGCGGCGACTGGCGGACTTGCGTGGCGTAATAAAACTTCAGCCGATGCCCGGCCGCGCTGACCGGCTGCCGGCGCTCCACGGCGTCCTGAATGGTGCGGTTGAGCAATGCCGTGGGAATCTTCTGCTGCAGCTGCGCGGCCACGTAGCGCACCGCTTCCAGCAAGCGGTCCAGATGAAAACCGGACTTCGCCGACGTAAAAATCACCGGCGCGTAATCGAGGAAAAACAATTTCTCCTGCACCCACGCGCCGAATTCGCCGAGCATCGTCAGCGGGGTTTCATTTCCTTCGCGGCGCTGCTTTTTGTTGCGCCGTTCAATTTCTTCCGTCCGCGCTGTGCGGACCGATTCCGCGTAAAGATCCCACTTGTTGACCACGACGATACAAGCCTTGCGCGCCTCCACGATCCGGTCGGCGATTTTTTTGTCCTGTTCAAGAATCCCGCTCTTGGCGTCCAGCATCAGCACGGCAATGTCGCACCGCGCGATGGATTCCTCGGAGCGTTGCACACTGAAGAACTCGACCGAATCCCCCACTCGCCGCGTTTTTCGCATACCCGCCGTATCAATCAAAACATATTTCTGCCGCACGCCGTCGGTCTCGACCTCGAATGGCACATCCACCGAGTCGCGCGTCGTGCCCGGGATTTCGCTGACGATGACGCGCTCCGATTGGGTAAGCGCATTAATGATGGAAGATTTGCCGACGTTGGGGCGACCTACGATCGCGAGCTTCAACGGACCCTTTGGCTTCCGGGGCGGGTGCGGTGCGCCTTCCGCGCCTTCGGGAACCTCGGCGGGCTCCGCCGCCAGCTCCGTCTCAGCGGCTTCCGGCGTGAACGGCGGCAGCAAGCCAACCGCCGTTTCCATGAGCGCATCAATCCCCTCGCCGTGAATCGCCGTGACGGGGAAAACCTTCTCGAACCCGAGCTGGGAAAACTCGGCCGCCTGGGCCTCGACGCGGTAAGTATCCACCTTGTTGACCGCCACCAGCACGGGCTTGCCGCAGACCCGGAGGCGTTGGGCGACTTCCCGATCCAGTGGCACGATGCCTTCCTGAACGTTCGCGACGAGAATGATGACGTTCGCCGCCTCGATGGCGAGTTCGACCTGGCCGACCGTGGCCTTGACGATGATGTCGGTGGATTTTTCCCGGCGCAACAAACCGATGCCGCCGGTGTCCACGAGCGTGAACGGCCGTCCCCGCCACTCGGCTTCGGCGCTCACCCGGTCGCGCGTGACTCCGGGTTCGTCATGCACGATGGCCAGCCGCCGCCGGATGATGCGATTGAACAGCGCGGACTTGCCGACATTGGGGCGACCGACGATGGCGATTAAACCTGACATAAGCTCAGGATGCCGTAAAGCGCGAGGGCGAGAAAGGTAAAAGCTCGCCCGTTCGGTAGGGGCGGTGAAAATTGAAAGTGGGCGAGCGGGAAAATGGGAAGGTGAGCATGGCTGAGTTAGTGAATTCTCACTCCCTCGCTTTCCTACCGGCCCACTTGCTCCTGGAAAAGTCAGAGCCTCCTCACGGCGGCGGCTACGTGACTCTTACGTTAGCTTGCGCATCAAACTTTTCGCCCGGCTTACCCAGACGCGATCGCGCCGACGCTGAAACGCCGGGGCGTGCGGATCGTCCGCCAGCACATCCTTGATTTCCGCGCGAGCGAGATCGGGCTGGCCTTTGGCCAGGTACAGCTCCGCCAGTTGAACTTT
>JANYBF010000263.1 GCA_025360895.1 Verrucomicrobiota bacterium | reverse complement strand
GCGGAACTCAAGCGCAACGTCAAGGAACTCTGGTGGAACACCATGACCCGCCAGCGCGAAGACGTCGCCGGCCTCGAAGCTACGATCATCATGTCACCAGAAATCTGGAAGGCGAGCGGGCACGTGGATACGTTTGCAGATATGATGGTGGAAGACCCAATCACCAACCGGCGCTACCGCGCAGATCAAGTTGAACCACAAACCGGAAGTGTTTGGCACTTCAAGGCGGTGCTAGGTAGTCCAATCAGCAGTGAGGATGCAGCAAGCCTCTCTGATACGGTTGAACGTTACCTCATAGCCTATCCTGCTCCCCCTTTCAATCAGCCGCTGTTCGAGGGATTGCTACTCGACGCACTTCGAGTTGAAGCGCCAGAAGTAAGTGAAGAAATTCGCCAGAGCAAGGCTAAGCAATGGAGCAACAAAGTTGCCGCAAGCATTTCGATAGATACGATCAACATTCTCGCTCCACAAGGAACACACCGTGAAAAAGTCTGGAAAAAAGCGGCGGCTTGTTACGAGAAAAAGGGAATCAAGTGTCCGGTCTATTTGGTCGGGGTTGAACTGGATGACAAAGCCGTCAATTCGATCGACTTCAGCCCGGAGACTGGAATCAAACTGTCTACGCCACGCCCGTTCAACCTGATGTTCAAGACCTACGTTGGTCCGGTTGAAAGCGAAGACGGCATTGCCTATCTCCGCCCCGAAACCGCGCAGGCGATTTTCGCACAGTTCAAAAATGTACTAGAGACGTCGCGGCAAAAAGTTCCGTTCGGCATCGCGCAAGTAGGCAAGGCGTTTCGCAACGAGGTCACGCCGCGCAATTTCATCTTCCGCTCGCGCGAGTTCGAGCAGATGGAACTCGAGTTCTTCATCAAACCCGATGAGGTGATTGAAGCCATCCACGGCAGCGTAACGACGGTGCCAGAAACCGGCCATCCGGGCGAGCCGCAGCCCAACTGGGGCTGGCAGGCGTGGCATCAATACTGGGTCGAGGAACGCGTGCGCTTCTACGAAGGCATCGGCCTCTCTCGCCAGACGCTGGGATTCCATCGCCAGACGCCGGAGGAACTGGCGCACTATGCTCGTGCCTGCACGGACATCCTGTTCAAGTTTCCGTTCAGCAAAAAAGATGAGCAAGGCAACGTGGCCGGCGATGAGCTGGAAGGCATTGCCGCGCGCAGCGATTTTGATTTGAGCCAGCACGCGCGGTTTTCCGGCAAATCCATGGGGGTATTTGACGAGGAACTTCGCACCGCATGGGGCAAGCTGGACGACGCCCGTAAAGCGGAATTAACGAAGCGTTACTACGAAGCGCGGCTAAAATATCTCACCAAGTCCGGAGTGCCACCGGAAGCAGCCGGAAAAAGTGCGAAGGAAGACGCCGAAGGTCTGGCCAAAGGACAATACATCCCGCACGTCATCGAGCCGTCTGCCGGCGTCGATCGCCTGATCCTGGCGCTGATCGCCAACGCCTATTCGGAAACCACCAGCACGGACGAGAAGGGCAAGAGCGAGACGATTTATGTGATGAAATTTCATCCCCGCGTCGCCCCGATCAAGGCCGGCATTTTTCCGTTGCTCAAAAACAAGCCGGAACTCGTCAAGAAGGCGCAAGAAGTCCGTGATCTGCTGCGTCCGTGGATGAATGTTTATTATGACGAAGCGGGCTCAATCGGCAAACGTTACGCCCGGCAGGACGAAGCCGGCACTCCCTTCTGCGTAACAATTGATTTCGACACGTTGGGCGAGAAGCCCGAGTTGCTGAACACGGTGACCCTGCGCCATCGCGACGATGGCCGGCAGGAACGGCTGGCCGTTGGAGAATTGTTGAATTGGTTGCTGCCAAAGATACGCTAGACCAGAAATGAACGGTGAAGTTCCAATAGCGAAGCCCCCGGAGTCCAAGGTGCTTTCCGCTAGGACGCTGACCACCTCGGCACGAATTTCCTTCGGCATCATGGCGGTGTTGCTCGTGCTGATTGCGTGGTTGCACCTGGGCACGCTGGTGTTGACGGCGATGTTTGGTTACTTCGCGATGCAGTTGTTCAGCTTCGGCCGAAGCAAGACCCTCGGAGTGGTGGTCTATCTGGTCGCGGTGGTGGCCATCGCCACCGGTTTGATTTTCTTCTCGAAGCAGGCGTACAAGACGTTGCCAGAAATCGCCGATACGACCATTCCCGCCGTGGTGAATTTTGCGGAACGTCAGGGCATTGAATTGCCGTTCACTGATTATGCCAGCCTCAAAACCATGGTGCAGCAGGAGGTCGGGGAACGCCTCACCAACGTCGGAACGTACGCGCGCACCGCCGCGGTGCACCTCGCTATGCTGATCATCGGCGTGGTTGTGGCCGTGAGCCTGTTTATCAACGCGAAGTGGGAGGTCGAAGATGATCCGGATTCAGTGAAGGACAGTCTTTACGCCACCGTCGTGCGCGAGATCGTGATCCGGTTCGCAACCTTTTTTGCCAGCTTCGCCCGGGTCATCGGCGCGCAGATCATTATCTCGGTCATCAACACTGGCTTGACGGCGACGTTTCTCGTTTGGAATCAATTTCCCTACACCTCGGTCATCATCGTCCTCACGTTCCTGTGCGGCCTGTTGCCCATCATCGGTAACCTCGTCAGCAACACCCTCGTCATTGGCGTGGCGTTCACCATCTCGCCGAAACTCGCCCTCATCGCCCTGATCTTTCTCGTGGTGATCCATAAACTGGAATATTTTCTCAACAGTAAAATCATTGGCGACCGCATCAAAAATCCGATGTGGCTCACCTTGATCGGCCTGGTGCTGGGCGAAAAACTCATGGGTATCCCGGGCATGATTCTCGCCCCGGTCGTGCTGCATTACATTAAGGTGGAGGCCTCGCGCAACAAGGCGGCGGATGAAGGGGTGGACGCGGTCAAGGCGGGTACCACCAAATAATCGCCAAAACGCCGCGCCCGACAGATTTGATGACCAGCGACCCCACCATCCAAAAAAAGCGTGCCCCGACGCTCTACGTCATTATCGCCATCAAACTGCTCAAGGGCGCATTGTTCGTCACGCTGGCGTTCGTGGCCTACGCGCTTTCCGACAACAATCTGCCGACGGAGTATCAGCATCTGTTGCATTTTCTCCGGCTCAACCCGGAGAAACGGTTCTGGACCCAATTGGCGATACAAGTCGGACAACTGACCGAGGCCCGCGTGGTCTGGGTCGCCGTGGGTACTTTGATTTATAGTCTATTCTCGTTGGTGGAAGGTATCGGCCTGCTTTTTCGCGTGCGTTGGGCCGGCTGGCTGGCGATTGGCGAATCCGCCTTCTTCATTCCGATTGAAGTATTTGAACTGGTCCATCGGCCATCGTGGATGGTAGCGAGCATTCTTGGGCTGAACATCTTTATCGTCTGGTATCTGTTTGCCAACCGCGACCGCCTGTTCCGGCACCATCACTGAACGCGCCAAGCACCCACATCCAAACGCCCAAACCTTGCCAATTTCCAACCCCACAGGAACGTCTGTCTGCGATGGGGAATTTGGAGCTTTTGCGGGTTACACTTTCATGGCAACGTCCGCGCGTGACGACGGCTGAAGCCATAAAACTTCTCGAAAAATTTCGTGCCGGCGGCGTGGGCCGCGAGCAGGTGTTGCACGCGTTTCAAGCTGCGCCCGTGGCGGATCTCGGTTTCGCCCAGGTGGACACGCACCGGGCACTGCGCAAAGGTTTTCCCGAGGTGATTTTCGGCGCGGGCAAGACGCCCGGACAGGTCGTGAAAATCGCCACCACCCTGGTGGCGCACGAGCAACGGGTCCTCGTCACGCGTATCACCCCCGAACACGCCCGCGCTCTGCGGAAGCAATTCAAGCACGCCGTCCATCACGAACCTGCCCGCTGCGTGACCATCGAGAAAAAACCTCTACCCCGGCGGGCGGGCAGCATCACCGTCATCTGTGCCGGAACGAGTGATTTACCGGTGGCGGAGGAAGCGGCAGTGACAGCGGAAATCATGGGTAATCGCGTTGAACGGATCGTGGATGTGGGCGTGGCGGGCTTACACCGGATTCTGTCGCGGCTCGAAACGCTTCAAAAAGCAAATGTGCTGGTCGTCGTGGCGGGAATGGAAGGCGCGCTACCGAGCGTGGTCGCCGGTTTGGTGAGCAAGCCCGTCATCGCCGTACCGACCAGCGTGGGCTATGGCGCAAGTTTCGGCGGCGTGGCGGCGCTGCTCGGCATGTTGAACAGTTGCGGCAGCGGCGTGACGGTGGTGAACATTGACAATGGCTTCGGCGCGGGTTACGCCGCGAGCCAGATCAACGCTTTGGCTGCTGGTTCGTAATCTTAATCCTCCAGACAGATGATTGGTTGCTTGGATTAGGATTAAGCGAAAGATTACGATTAAGAGCAGAACGAAATGAAAACACTCTATCTCGACATTTTTAGCGGCATCAGCGGCGACATGTTCATCGGCGCCCTGATTGATCTGGGCGTGGACACGCACCAGTTGGAACGCGAACTCGGCAAGCTCAAGCTCGACGGCTATCACCTCCACGTCGCGCGCCAGCACAAGTCTGCCATTGAAGGCGTGAAGTTCGACGTGCATCTCGCACATGAGCATCACCATGAACACGAGCAGGGTCATGCGCACGACCACGATCACCATCACGCCGAGCATGGCCACGACCACACGCACAGCCATGAGCATCACGCCCACGAAGATCACGATCACGACGAACACCGTAATTTCGCCGAGATCAAAAAGCTCATCACTGCCAGCAAGCTTTCGCCGTGGGTGAGGAAGAAATCCGTCGCCGTCTTCCAGCGCATCGCGGATGCCGAGGGAAAAATTCACGGTATGCCACCGGCGCAGGTTCATTTCCATGAGGTCGGGGCGGTGGATTCCATCGTGGACATCGTGGGTGCGGCCATCGGGCTGGAAATGCTGGGCAAGCCGCGCGTGTTGGCGTCGCCGGTAGTGGAAGGCACCGGTTGGGTGAAATGTGCGCATGGACGCTTTCCCGTTCCCACGCCCGCTACGCTTGCCATTCTGGGGACGCGGGGCATTGGCATTACGCAATGTGAGGAGCCGCAGGAATTGGTCACACCCACCGGGGCGGCGTTGCTCGCTGAATTTGTTGAAAGCTTCGGGCCGATGAGCGGGTTGGTGGCGGAGCGAATCGGTTTCGGCTTGGGCACGCGGGACAATCAGACACGACCGAATGTGCTGCGGGCGGTATTGGGAAATCAGTCTAAAGTCCAAAGCCCAAAGTCTAAAATTGCTGGCACACCTGCGGCTGGGCTTGATTGGGAGATTGATCGCATCGCCGTGTTGGAAACAAATCTGGATGACATCAGCGGCGAAATTCTCGGTCGCTTTGTCGAAACGGCGCTTGTCGCCGGGGCGTTGGATGTTTTCCACACACCGATTCAGATGAAAAAGAATCGGCCTGGCGTCTTGCTCACGGTGCTTTGTGCCGAAGTAGAGGCGGACAAGTTTAGCGAAATGATCTTGTGCGAAACGACGGCGTTTGGCGTGCGGCGCACCCTTGCCGAGCGCCGCAAGTTACAACGTGAGTTTACGACGGTGAAAACAAAATTTGGCAACGTGACCGTGAAGCTGGGCAAGCTGAACGGGAAAATGGTGCAGGCGGCGCCCGAGTTTGAGTCGTGCAAAAAACTCGCGGCGCTAAAGCAGGTTTCCCTCAAGCAAGTCTATGACGCGGCTGCGAAAACCCTGAAGCCGTAGCCGCCGACGTGAGGAGAACTCCACCCCGCAGAGTTGGAGCATCGGCCCCAAGAACCTTTTCGTCCAGCAAGGGACCCGAGGCAAGGGAATGATGGGCAGGGAAATGAAGACAAATCTGCTGGTTTTTATTCCTCTGCCCATCATTCCCCTGCCACTTCCCTGTCTGTTTAATCGAAGCTGTTGCATAGCAACCCCGCGCCTTTGCGGTTCATGGATAGGCGGATCAGCCACCACTCGAAAGAATCCACTGTCTTAGTCGGCGGCTACGTTTCAACGCTGTTCAATACCACTTCCGCAGCCGGACTTCGATGCCGAGGTCGGTGCCGACCTGGCGCTTGAAAAGGTTCAAGTCGGAGGCGGGTGAACCCGAAAAATGGTAAGGGTAAACGGTTTTGGGGCGGAACTCGCGGGTGGCACTGACAGCATTGCTCACAAACATCGTAAACGGCCGGTTCATGGGCAGAAAGGCGACATCAATATCCGTCAATGCCCGCATGGCAGGTACATCTTCCGTGTCACCGGCGATATAGATACGCTTTCCGCCAATGGTCAGGACATAACCATTGCCGACGCCCAATGGATGATAGCTGCTTGGGCTGCTTGGGATGTTGTAAGCCGGAATAGCTTCCACGGTCAACCCCAGCACGTTCGTCACCGCGCCATTGGTAAGCACAATGGCATTGGTCTTTTGCGCGGCGGTCAAACCATTGTAAACCAACTGGGGCACGATGATCACCACGTTTGAGCCGCGTACGGCATTGATGGCGTTGAGGTCAAAGTGGTCGCCGTGGTTGTGACTGACCAGAATGAGGTCAGCTTTCGGCAGCCCGGTATATGTGGCGGGCGAGGCGGGATCGTTGTAAATCATCTTGCCGTTCCACTGCATCACGAACGTGGCGTGATTCCGCGGCTGAATAATGACGTCGCCCTCCGTGGTGGCGAGATGTTCACCCGCGACGATGTTCGATCCGGTCAATTGGACGGCGCGATAATAGCGAGTCGGAAAATATGGCGCGGCGGAATCCGTGTTTTGCAGGGAAGTGGTGACATTGGTGGCAAAGGTCAGATATCCGTTCCAGTCCGCCCCATTCGTGGATGACTCGATGCGATAAGCGCTTCCAACGGGCGCGGTGAGGGTGAGGGCCACTTCATTGTTAGTCAGGCGTTGCACGCGGGTGAATTGGAGCGTTTGAGCGTGAAGCGAACCCAGCACACCAACGCAGAGCGCGAACAGGCTGAGTCTTGTCAAAAAATGCAGGCGGCGTGTTTTCATACGTTGCGTCAGGGTCTCGGTGGAATTGCTGTGAAAGTAACGCCACATCGGTCTAACGCAAGGCATTCTTGGATTTGGGTAAAAGAGAAAAGCGACGGCCATGCTCCGCAGGTTTTGCGACTGGCATTTGCGCGTTGCCCGGCTAGGCTGTTTTCCTGAATGAAGAAGCCGTTCGACAGCATTGAATCCGTGATCGGGGACATCCGTAAAGGGAAGATGGTCATCGTCGTGGACGACGCGGACCGCGAGAACGAGGGCGATCTGGTCATGGCGGCGCAACACGTCTCGCCGCCGGCCATCAACTTCATGGCCAAGCACGGGCGCGGGTTGATCTGTGTGCCGACCACGAGCGAACGGCTGGAACAGTTGGGGGTGGGCCGCATGGTCCGGCAGAACCGCGAAAGTTTTCGCACGGATTTCCAGGTGAGCGTGGACGCCGCGCGCGGCATCACCAGCGGCATCAGCGCCGCCGACCGCGCAAAAACGATCCAGCTCATGGCCGCGCCGACGGCGCTGGCGGACGATCTCGTTCAGCCGGGTCATGTCTTTCCTTTAAGGGCCCGCCCGGGCGGCGTTTTGCAACGCGCCGGGCACACGGAGGCGGCGGTGGACTTGGTGACACTCGCGGGCGCGCGGCCCATCGGCGTGATTTGTGAAATCATGAACGACGACGGCACGATGGCGCGGCTGCCGCAATTGCGGGCGTTCGCGCGCAAACATCGGCTGAAACTTTGCACCATCGAGGATTTGATCGAACATCGTCGGACGCGGGAAAAGCTCGTCGAACGGGTGGAGGTCGTGAAGTTGCCGACGGATTACGGCGATTTTGATTTGTATCTGTATCGCTCAAAACTTGACGACCAGAATCATCTCGCGTTGGTGCGGGGCGACGTAGCGGGCAAACCTGGCGTGCTGGTGCGCGTGCATAGCGAATGTCTTACGGGCGACGTTTTTGGCTCGCGCCGCTGCGATTGCGGGCCGCAATTGCACCGCTCCATGCAACAGGTCGCGGACGCCGGACGCGGCGTGATTGTTTATATGCGTCAGGAAGGCCGCGGGATTGGTCTCGCACCGAAGATCAAAGCCTACAAGCTGCAGGAACAGGGCTATGACACGGTCGAAGCAAACCAGAAACTCGGCTACGGGATGGACTTGCGTGAGTATGGTTTGGGTGCGCAAATCCTGACGGACCTGGGTTTGAAAACCATCCGGCTGATGACGAATAATCCCAAGAAAATAGTGGGGCTGGAGGGCTACGGCCTGGAGATTGTCGAGCAAGTGCCGATCAAGGTGAAGGCCAATCCGCACAACGCGCGCTATTTGAAAACCAAGCGCGAAAAGCTGGGGCATCTGCTGTGAATTTACGATTTTGGATTTGCGATTTACGGTTCGGCTAGGACCTGACGGATTTTGCTGCCCATGTCACTACGAACCAAAGTTACGGTTGGGGTTTGTGTTCTGGTGTTTTGCGCGGCGGGAGCAGTAATTTTCTTCCAAAAAGAAATCCGCGTTGCCTACCATCGCAACCGGATGTTCGCTGCGGGGGTGAATTGCACGCTGCTCGACAACCATGGTCAACAACGAACGCTCCTTGCTTTTCTGAAATCCAGCGTTTTCAGAATGTCGTCTTACAAAGAGGGCGAAGCGATGTTTCAGCACGAAAATGCCTTGATCAAACTCGGCTATCTTGAAAAACAGGAATTCACTTTCACAAATAAGGTTTTGAAAGGGGATGGACACTGTTGGCCATCATTTCGCCAGCAGATCACAAACACTTTTGATGAGCGCCATTGGTGGTCGGGCGCTATCTTGGAAACCAATCGGCTGGCCATCACTGCCACGCCAGGAGACATGCCCAGGTGGCAGAAGCTAATTTCCGACTTTGACCGATAGCCGGGTTTGCCGGCCGCTTCAGTTCGGAATCCAAACGATAGAGGGATTGTTCGTTCGGCCTTTGTTTATCGCATGGTCCCAGTACTCCTTGCTATTGAACCGGGCGGAATGGCCGTCGAGGAAGGTGAATTGGGCGCCACCGGAGTGAAGGTTGGTGTGGACGTAATTGGGCGTGCCCACAGCCGGGAGGTTTTTGCTGTCGAACAAATAGACCAAGGCGGAATGCTGTCGGAGCGAGGAGATTTTCACCGGGTGGTTATCAACACCAGTGTCGTTGATGTATTCATTCAGGCAGTAATGGAAAAGATTGTTCGTGTTGCTCCGGCGCGGGTTCGATGGGCAAATCCAAACACTCCGCCCGACACTCGCCGTCGCGTTGGTTCGCCACGGCATGTCGTGGTAACGCGGCAGGCTGAGCACTTGGGGGAGTTGAATATACCAACCCGTGTTCGTTGAACTTTCGCCGGGATTGGGCGTGCCGTCCGGCGGCAGATAATCGCCGTTATCGGTCGCGTAAAGCTGCGCCGCCAGGCCCCACTGTTTGAGATTGTTTAGGCAGACAATGGCATTGGCCTTTTCCTTGGCCTTGCTCAGCGCCGGCAGGAGCAGCGCGGCCAGAATGGCAATGATCGCGATGACGACCAGCAGTTCGATCAGCGTAAAGGCGCGCAAGTTTTTCATCGGCTCACAGTCTCAACTTGAATCGAAAAACCTATACCACAGCGGGCGGCGAATCGCAGCAAGATTTGGTCGGGACTTTTCCCAAACTTCGTAGCCGCCGACGTGAGGAGGCGGTGGGCCGGCAGCGCAAGGAGTCCGCCTCCTTCCGTCGGCGGCTATGGCTAGGCGGCGTTTCGTGCGCAGCATGAAATCTCCAGGTTCGGCGCTGGATTAACTCAAACTCACAGGATCAATGTCCACTGTCAGAGTTACATCTTCGGGCAAGATGAGCGTTGTCGTGATTTGCGCGAGGGTATGGCTCAGCCGGCTCATGGCTCGCGTGCGCAGCATGATTTGGTAGCGGTAGAAGGTTTCCGCGCGCAGCAAAGGCGCGGGCGCGGGGCCGGCGATGATCAGGTCGCGAAAGGGGGCGGACTGGCCAACTGGCGGAGCCGCAGAGGGGAAAAGGGGCAGGGGAAAAATCTGATCGAACAGCGTCGAGGTTTCTGCCGCCCCTTTTGCCCCTTTCTCCTTTTCTCCTCGGCCGGAGACCAGTTGGTCTAACTCCCGCCGCACATGCTCGGCGGAAAACTTCACCTTTTCCTCGTTGCGCCCCTTCAAAGTTAGCAAGGCCACGCGGCTCACGGGTGGGTACTTGAGTTGTTCGCGAAATTCCAACTCCTGGTCGTAGAAACCAACGAAGTCGTGACGGCGCGCGTATTGAATCGCCGGATGAAACGGGGTGAAGGCTTGCACGAACACTTCGCCTTCGACATCGCCGCGACCGGCGCGACCGGCGACCTGGGTGAGCAACTGAAACGTTCGTTCGCCCGCCCGGAAGTCTGGCTGATGGAGCGCAAGGTCCGCGTAGATGATGCCCACGAGCGTCACGTTGGGGAAATGCAGGCCCTTCGCGATCATTTGGGTGCCCAGCAGAATGTCAATTTTGCCCGTGCGAAAATCACCGAGCACTTTCCGATAGTCATCCTTCCGCTTCATGACGTCCGCGTCCATGCGCTTGACGCGCGCGTGCGGGAACAGTTTTCCCAACGTCTCCTCGACCTTTTGCGTACCCGTGCCGGCAAAGCGGATCGCCGGATTCTTGCATTTCACCTGCGGGCAAACCGCCGGCACCGGTTCGATATGGCCGCACAGATGGCAGCGCAGTTTTTGCTCCGGGCGATGATACGTGAGCGAGAGGCTGCAATTCGGACACTCGGCCACGTAGCCGCAGAGCGGACACTGTAACGAAGTCGAATAGCCGCGCCGGTTTAAAAATAAAATCGTCTGCTCCTTGCGTTCGAGCCGTTGCGTGATGGCTTCCTTGAGTTGCGGGGAGAACAGGGGTGGGCCTTTGCCGCCGCGCGCGGCCTGACGCATGTCCACAACGCGGACGCGGGGCATTTTTTGATTATCCACGCGCTCTGGTAAATCGAGCAGTGCGTATTTGCCGTTTTTGCAGTTGTAATAGCTCTCCAGCGATGGCGTGGCCGAGCCGAGGACCACCACGGCGCCTTCCATCTGGCCGCGCATGATGGCGACGTCGCGCGCATGGTAACGCGGGGCCTCTTCCTGTTTGTAGGTGTGCTCGTGTTCCTCGTCCACGATGACGAGGCCGAGCGGTTCCACCGGGGCAAAAATCGCCGAGCGCGCCCCGATAACGATGCGCGCGCGGCCCTGGCGAATCTTGTGCCATTCGTCGTGGCGCTCGCCGGCGGACAGATGCGAGTGCAATACCGCCACGAGGGTTTGTTGCGGGCCAGAACTGAACCGTGCCTTGAAGCGCTCGACGGTTTGGGGCGTGAGGGAAATTTCCGGTACGAGTACAATCGCGCCCTTGCCTTGAGAGAGCGCGTGGGCGATGGCCTGGAGGTAAATCTCCGTCTTGCCGCTACCGGTGACGCCGTGCAGAAGGAAGGTGGCCGGTGAGAAAGTGGGAGCGGGAGAAAGTGAGAGCGAAGCATTGCCGGCGACTTCTCCCACTTTCCCACTTTCCCACTTTCCCACTTTCTGCGGTAGTCCATCCATGACCTTGAAAATGGCGCTGAGAGCCAGCGCCTGACTTGGATTCAACACCAGCGGCAACGTTGGCAAAATCTCTTCGCGGGCGTAGGGATCGCGCTCAGAGATTTGCGGAGTGACCTCCACCAGGCCACGATCCTCCAGTTTGCGGACGGTGACGGTGGTGGTCACCGTGAGTTCGAGCAGTTCGGCCAGCGGCAACTCGCGGCGCTCCTCTATCACATTCCAAACTTCCTGCTGGCGTTTGGGCAGCTTGGGAAACTCGCCCCACGCCGGGAGGGCACGGACGAACAGCCGCTCGCGCCAGCCAGCGTCTTCCTTGCGGACGGCTTCGGGCAACACGGACTTCAACGCGATCTCCGGCGCGCAGCAATAGTAGTCCGCGATCCATCGCGCCAGTTGAAGAACTTTCGGGGTCACCAGCGTCTGCGCGCCGATGACTTTGAGTATGAGTTTTAGTTTGGTGTGTGCGGACTCCTCGGCGATCGCAGTCACGACACCCAACACCTTGCGCGCCCCGAACGGCACCTGCACCCGGCTGCCCACGTCCACGCGGCCCGCGAGTTCGGGTGGAATGGCGTAATCAAACT
>JANYBF010000214.1 GCA_025360895.1 Verrucomicrobiota bacterium | reverse complement strand
GGCCGTGGCGCGGCAAAAAATTTGCGCAAAACGAGATGAGTAGGAAGATACGCGCCGAGCCACAGCACCCCCAACCACCCGATGACATAAAGGTTTTGGTTGATCCAGGTTTGCGGCTGCTGGTCTTTGAACCCGTAAACGTAATTGAGATTGATGGGGATGTTCGGGTTGGTCAGATGAGCCCCGGCGGGCGGCGTTAAAAAGTAGCGGACGAACACCAACGCTGCGGCCAGGCCGGTCCACGCCGCCAAAGCGCGTTTATCATAACCGACGCGAAACAGCAGCCCGACCAGCAGCACCGGCAACCAGCCATGAAACAGCGAAAGCCTGCGGGTGAGCAATGGTAACTGGTGGTCAAACATGTAGCTCGTCAGACCCAGCAGGTGAAACCCCAGCAGCTGGCTGCCGAAGTCTGCGAGCCAGAGGCATTGCGGCAGCAGAATGCCCACGGCGCACATGCTGATGAGCCAGGGACTTTCCAACCACATGCCTGCGACCGTGAGAATGAGAGCGGTATCGCAGAACCATAAAAAATTCGTCGGGCCATAGGCTTGCCAATAAACCGGAACGAGAATGGCAAGGAAAGCGGTGACAACAACTTTGGCGACCAGCGGAATTTTGAGCGACGGAACTGCGCCTGGTTCGCTGGCAATGAGCGAAACATCGGTGGCGACGGTCGCAGGCATTTGAGTTTTCATGGGCGGAGCTTTCTTGGTGGCTTAGTCGGATTTGGGTGGGGTTGGCTTCAAACCCGCCAACGCGCCCAAAATGGTCTTTTGCACGGCTGGATTGAAAAGATTGCCCAAGTGCCCGCCTTGCGCGAAGACCGTCAATTGTTCCGGAGTGAAAGTAGCGTGCAGCCAGGCCAGGTCTTCGTCTGCCAGTAGAAAATCGTTTTGGTTGACGATGACCCGGATGTTGGGGTTGGTGCGCAAACCGGCTTCATAGGTTCGTAAGTCACCGGCCTTTTCCAGCGCTTCTGCTGGCGCGTCCAAGCCCAAGGTCCAGTAATAGGGAATCACAAATTTTTCATAATAATCCGCATACGAATACTGAAGAATTTCGTGATACACCGGCGTGCGCCGCCAGTTCCGGATCGGGAGTTGCAGGATGCCCTGATTATTTCGCCGCTGACTGCTGAAAATAATATCCCGCAGGATGAGCCGAAATGTCAGGCCGATGAGAAACTTGGACTCGATGGCGCTGAAGGGCAGGGAGGTTTGCGGTGTGAGCGTACTCTTGCTCAAGGCTGCCACTTTCAAAAAAGTGTTTTCGAGGTTGTCGGTTCGGTTGGTGCCGGGCCATTCCAACGGCGCCCGGTAAAGTTCGTCGAGCTTGGAAAGCCCATGTGCCATACGAACGGGGGTATTGATGGCAACGTAACGGTCAAATTTTATCAGCGGCAATTGATTGGTCACGCTGATGTCAGACGGGGGTGAATTCGTCGGTCCGGTGGCCGCGATAAACAAAGATTGGAGGGCGCCCATGGAATAACCCATCAGCGCTTTGGCGCTCAACCGATCCGGATACAGCCTCCGCAAGCGGTGATCAATTTCTGTCACCGCGACCTGTACATCGTGACCGTCCACTGGCAGATAGGCGGGCAGCGCCGACGTCGAAGCGGATTCCATGAATTCAGCATTGAACGCACTGCTGAGACACACGGCCGAGAAGCCGTTTTTGTAAACCAACTCGGCCAACGCCAGAGAGGATTGGGCCAGCCGATGCGAGCCCAGACCGGGAAGAATATAAACCACGGGTGCTTGGCCCGGTTGCAACCAAAACGTGTATTTTAATTTCCGGCCCGTCGTGGGAATCATTACCGACCGGGTCGTACTGTGGCTGGGAAATTCCGGGTCTTTGAAGGTGAAGAAGACTGACTCGAGGGTTTCCAGCGAAGCTTCGTCGGGTTTTCCCTTCACCTGGAAATCCGCCACCCGGTTCGCCCGCGCGAATGTCCAGGCGTATTGAATCTCGGAATACGGATCCATTTCAGCCTGACTAAAGCGCACATATTCATTCACGGTGTCGGCCATGTCGTTATACATGGCCGCATAGGTGAAATAAGTGTAGGGGCCGAGCCAGGTCAGCGGATCGTTCGCGACGAATTCATAAGGGGCGATGTAGAGCAGCGGATTGGTCGCAGTGTCGGCGGCAAAGCCGAGGGTGTCCCGTTCATTGCTCGGTCCCAGAATCGGGAGCATCAGAAAGCAGTGCGGTTGCCAGCCCCACTGGCCGAACGTTTGGCCAAAATCGGCGTCCGATTTTGGAATCTTCCATTTGGTTCCCACGTCGAAGAACCCGACCACCCCGACGGTACTATTGCAAACGAACCGGTAGGATTCGTCGCGGGCGCCGCGCCACTTTCCCTGAAGCAGGTTGTTAATCAAGCGGCCCGGGTAAATGAGGTTCCGGCCAAAATTTCCAATGCTGGTCCGGACTGGTTTCACGACAACGAACCGATAAACCCGGCTCGTTGGTTTGATGACGCCGGTCATTAGCCCTTGGTTGAAAGCCCACATTACCCGATTCACCGGTTCCAAGGGGTCGGGGACGGATTGCGGGAGCACAACCGTTTCCGTTGCCAGCGCTGGCGTGAAACCGGCGGCCGGACCTTGCCCGTGGGCGAAGGGCGCGAGGCAGAACACCAGGATCACCAACGTCAAACTTGGATTGCTATGGCCCGATTGGATTTTCAAGTCGTTTGCCTTGCGGGTCGGGAGACGGAAATTTTTTACCTTCGGCCAACGCAAAATGCGTGACGTGTCTGTTCCAACAAATCCGTTGCCAACGAATGAAGTATGCTTCCGCTGCCGCATGGGCAAAAGCCTGCCGCATTTTAAGCGCTCGCGCCACCAGATCCTGGCAATCAAATCTGATCCCGGTATCGCAGAAGTTGGTGATTGGCCCCGAGAGTTGATGGGCCGTAGGCGATGGCCGGAAGGAAAAATTTAGATTGCACACGGTGCGAGTTAAGCAGGGAAAACTGGGTGGCTGCCATGGGGTGTTACCCTATCCAAATCATTTTAGCCGCAACCCAATGGCGGCCAGTTTGGCGTCGGCGCCGGTTCCGCACCGTCACCGTCGGTTGCGCGCAGGACATTTCGTACCGTGCTCAGCAACTGCTCGATGGTATAGGGTTTGAGCAGCGTCGCGGCCGGTAGCAGCCAGGGGAATTGGGTGAATTGCGCATCGGGCGGCCGGCCGGTGGCCATGATGACCGGCAGGGCCATGTGGGCGGCCCACAACTGCTTGAGCAATTCCATCCCGGACACCTTCGGCATGGCGTTGTCGGTGATCATCAGATCGTAACGCTTGGCCTGAAGCCGTTCCCAGCCGGCGGCGCCATCTTCGGCAGCGTCCACCTCGTAACCGCAGAGACTCAGCGCTTCCGCATTGAGCCGGCGGACATCCGCATCGTCGTCCACCACGAGTATGCGCGGGGGCGGGTTCGTTTGAGATTCCTGGCGGGCGCTGGTGGCTTCGCCCGCTGACAGGTTTTGGTTATCTTTCATGGCACGAATCTAAGCCGGGAACCCTTGCCGCCGCTATGGGGTGTTTGCCTATCAGGTGTCTCCCCCATGCAAGACCCCGTTATTTCACGCCCGCCTTGACGAATTTATTACGACTCAGCGGGTCGGCGTAGCTGCATCGCCTGATGAAACAACAGTGGCGAGAGAACCAACCGTTTGCAAAACCGTTGCCGGTGAAGGCGCGCGGGCGAACTCGGTTGGATCAAACCCCTCGCCGAGTATCTGTAAATCCACAATCCGTTGCGGCACTAAACCGAGGGTATGTAAGCCTGGGTCGCTCGCGTAGTCCCAAAGCCAGTAGCGATTAAGCCCGTCGTTCGCGTCAACGCTCGGACCACAATCCAGCGGCGCACAGACGCGAGCCAACACCCCGCTGTGCGGTTTTATTCCAAACCCGACATCAATGCCGCCTGACCAGTCCCGTTGAGCCTTTTCTTCCACCCGTCCAGGCTCGCATCCGGGAGATCAAGGGATTGACGTCGAGCGCAATAAACAGCGTGAGCAGAAGCGACAACAGCGAGAAGGTTTGGATGCAGGCAAATAACGTCGTGGCCAGCAGCCATAGAAAGAAATCGAGCGTTGCTTCGCCTCGGGTTTTGGGTTGTTGACCAGGACCCCTTTCTCGCGGTTATCCCATCATCAAACGACCGGACGGGACGGTTTGGAAACCCGCCCGGCGCCGTCCGGAAATGTGCCCCGGCGTAAAATCCATGGAACGGCGAACGGCCTCTCATTCAGGACATCGGCGTTGCCCGGATGCGCTTTTATTTCCTCAACATTTTTAAGGCGATAAAGATGAGAACGGCTCCGCCAATACCTCCTCCAAAGAGAAGATACATTAGAGACCAACCGGCGGCGGCAAACATGGGTACGATTATTAGTGTGCTCATATGATTTTTATTTTTTAAGGGTGTCTGGCCCGGCAACCGTTTGGTGGGGTTGCCGGGCCGTGGGGGTTCGCCGCCATCCGTGAATCCGGCGGGACGGCGGCTAACGGCCGGTCATGCCCGTTTGTGCCTGGCCTGATCGACAAGCTCTTTGCCGGAATCCAGAATCGCGGCTAGATCCGTTTTGCCGTCTTTGATGAATTTCTGGGCTTCCTCGACGCTGTCTTGGGCCTTGGCTTTGAGCAGCTTGGCCTTCTTGACCAGCAGCTTGCGCGTTTCTTTACCGGACTGGGGGGCGTAAAGGAGCGCGATGCCAGCGCCGATCAGGGCACCGACAGCGAAGATTTTGAAGCCGCTCCGGGGGGATGAATTTTCTTCAGACATATTATTTCTCCTGGGGTTGATTTTATTTGATCGTTTTTTTGGCCCGGTAAACCCGGGTCGTCATTATCTCGAAGCTTCGACCAGCTTCCGTCCTTTGCCAGGCGGAACCTTGCCAGCCATTTTTCCGGCGTCGGCCGCATCCGCATCCGCTCCGGCTTCACCGAAAGCTTCCTCATTGCTGCTAGCCCGGGCCAACGCGGTCAGCTTTTCGTCCGCTGCCTTTTCCTCGTTGAGGATTTCCACCAGCAGACGGGCGGCTTTCGCGTTCCCGAGCAGCCCCGCCCATTCGTGCAAGCAGCCATAGGACGCAATTTCGTAGTGTTCAACCTTCTGTGCCGCCGAGATCAGCGCCGCGTTGATGGCGGGCGACCCTTTGAATTCCGCCGCGATTTCGTCGCCCTCTTCGAGCAATCCCTTGGTGGCTTCACACGTTTTGCCTTTGGCTTTTTCATGGAAGGCTTGGAAGACCTGTTCGAGCTTCTTCACATGGCCTTCGGTTTCTTTTAAGTGAGCCTCAATCGCCCCTTTGAGGTCGTCACAGGTGGCCGCTTTGGCCATCTTTGGCAACGCTTTTACAATCCGCTGCTCGGCGTCATACATGTCCGCCAGTTCATCGAGAAATAAATCTTTGAGTATTTTCATATTCGTTTGGTTTTCGGTTATTGATCGGTTGGATAGGTCCCCGCGACCGGGTTGACCCCGGTTGCGGGGATGGTTTAGCGATTACGGGAGCGTACCAGCGTAGTCGGGCTTGGCCGGACGCGACGTGTACTCGGGGAACTGGCTGTCCTTGGGCGCGGCCGCTTCACCCGTGGTGCAGATGTCCTGCGCCCCGGCTTGGGTGAAGATGTCCTTGGCCCGGGTGATTTCCTCGGAGTTTTCGGTGTGAACCGAGATGAGAAGATTGCCCGCCTTGACCTTGCCTTCGTAGCGCTTGGCTTCCAGTTCGGGAATGCCCAAGCCGATCAGTCCGCCCGCAATCCCGCCGGCGGCCGCTCCGATGGCCGCGCCACTCAGCGCCGCCATGATGGGGCCGGCGGCGATGAAAGGGCCGACGCCCGGGATGGCCAAGGCGCCAATCCCGACGATCCAGCCTAGCGCCCCGCCGATGACGCCGCCCGTGCTGGCGCCGGCAACCGCGCCTTCCGGGGCTTTCGTGTTCTTCTCGTGCGCGAAATCGCGGGTCGTGCCTTTGTCGGGGAACAACACGGAGATGTCATTGTTGGAGAAGTTCGCCATCTTGAGCTGATCGACAATTCGATCGGCTTGCTCCCGGGAGGTGGCGATGCAGAATACAGCTTTATTTGACATATGTTTTATTTTCCTTTTGTTTGTTTGTTTGTTTGACCGAATTAATTACTGCTGGTTGTCAGTTTCACTTCCAGTTGGTTGTCCACATTCTCGGAGCGGGCGATGCGATCCGCGATTTGACCGATGCGGCGTTTTTCCTCGGCAGTGTTGACCGGCCCGCGCAGGGTCACTTGACCATCTTTGGTGATGATTTTTACGTTCCGCGCGTTCACGGACATGTTTTCCCCGGCGATAATTCCTTTGCGAATTTGCGCCGTAGTCGCGATGTCGGTCTTGCTGTTACCCTGGTCGAGCGGCGTTAGGGTCTGCGCATTACGGTCGCGAATATTTCGCCGGGTGTTATCTACCTCGGTTGTGGGTTCGCTGGTGAAGTACGGCTCCAATTGATAGGCACGATAAACCCCGCTCGCATAGGTCGGTTGGGCGAAGTCCGGCCATTGATTGGCCTTGAAATGCGGTGCCCGACTCAACATCTCCTTCGAAGCGTCAAGCTGCAGGCTGTCCCGATCCGCCGAGCAGCGGAGCGCGGTGGGCGGGACGGCGCTGAGTTCGTCGCCCAGTCCGAGGAAGCCGCCGGTGGAAATGATCACCGCCAGGATCCGGCCCGAGGAAAGATCCATCAGGATGTTTTCCACGGCGCCCAACTTCTCATCCTGTTGGTTCTTCACCGCCACGCCCATGAGTTTGCTCGCCTTTTGAACGGAGCCAAAACCCGCCGGTGCGGAATTGGTTCCGTACTCATTGGGGTAATATTCCCGGGTCCAAGTTCCATCGGCGTTCCGGGTTGCCCGCGTGTTTTGGGTTTGCGCCACGTTGCGAACAGCTTCCGTGTTGCGAACTTTTTCCACCGTGCGCGGACCGTCCGTATTGATGGTTCCATCCAGGTTGCGGGGCAGGGAGGCGACCCGTTTTACATCCTCTATGGTCGTCGCGGAGCGATCTTGGTTGGCCCCGAAGTAAGGTTCTTGGTCATAGTAAGCATAGACTTCCGCCACCTGGGTGGTCTGCGTGCCTTCGTCCCACTTTGCGTTGTCGAATTGGGGGGCGCCTTTCAGTTTGTCTTTGTTGGCATCCAGCTGCAGGACTTTCTGGGCGACATCGTGATGCAAGGCGCCCGGCGGCACGGCTGTCAGCGTATCGCCAATGCCCAGAAATCCCCCCGTGGACAGGATGACTTGGACGATCCGGCCGGATTCCACATCCACCGCGAGATCTTCCACTTTCCCGAGTTTTTCATCCTGATAGTTTTTGACCGTTATCCCGATGAGGTCGCTGGCTTTGGCCGCACCCTGCAACCGATCCGCGCGCGGTTGTCCCGCGCGGTCATTGCGGTAATCGGCGTGATCCGGGTTGGCATCGGGGGAGGCTTGGGCCAGCGCTGCAAATGCCAGCACCGAAGCGGCGGAGGCACTAATGATGGTTTTTAGTTTCTGTTTCATAGTTTCAATTTCTTTTGTGGCTTGTTCTGTCGTTCGAACAAGAGCTGTTTGCTCTCACACGAATGGCACTATGGGTGACGAAGCTTTGGGACGCTATGGGGTGTATCCCTAGCAGGTGCTTCCCTGATCCGGGGTGATGAGCAGTTTAGTCCCAAATCGGCGTGGGGCGGGGCGCACGGTAATGAGCGAAACCGAACGCGGCCGCTTTGGACAACTTCAACTTCCAGCATGCGCCGCGCGCCGAAAACAACCGGCGGCTTTCGTCCACGTTAGACCCGGTTTGAAAACTACGAGCGGAGCTGCTGCGAGGGATTTTAACTGAGGCCAAGGCGGCGCGATCGGAGCATCGCAACTGCGGGCTGGAGGGATCGAGCGAACGCGGCCCATAGACAAAAGACCCGCCGCCCTCGTAATTTGCCAGCCGGCGCTAGATAATCGTCAATTGCACGCTGCTCTCAATAATGCCCGCGCTGATGGCGTAGCGGGTGAGACCGGCGGTGTCGTGGATGTCGAGTTTTTCCATGAGATGCTCGCGATGCTTTTCCACGGTCTTGATGCCGATGCCGAGTTCCGACGCGGTTTCCTTGTTGGCCTTGCCTTCGGCAATCAGTTGCAACACCTCCACCTCGCGCGAAGTCAACCGGGCAACTTTCTTTTGGAGCACGCCCGCGCGGTCGGGCGATTGCGGATTAAGACGACTGAGACGCTTGGAAATGGACGGACTGAAAAAGGTTTTTCCCGATTGCACTTCGCGGATCGCGCGGCACACGTCATGGGCGGAGGTTTGTTTGAGCAGAAAGCCCATGGCGCCGGACTCGATGGCGTTGGTGACATAGGCGTCATCGCTGTGCGCGGAGAGCATGATTATCTTGGTGGTGGGCACCGCTTTAAGCACCTGACGCGTGGCTTCCAAACCATTGAGCAACGGCATGGCGATGTCCATCAACACCACTTCGGGATGAAACTTTTTGACCAGCGCGACCGCCTGCCGGCCATCTTGCGCTTCGCCGACGACTTCAAAGTCGGCTTCGAGTTCGAGCATCTTGCGAAAGCCTTCGCGCACGATGATGTGATCTTCGGCTAATAGGACAGTGATTTTTTTCATAATAATTCAAAGTTTGATTTCAGCGGACCGGGGAGCGCGGGCTTCAACCCGCTTCGACGCACGCCGGGTAGGAGCCGTTGAAGCGGCGTAAACGCTGCGCTCCTTCGCTGCGATGTTGCCGAGTGGAATGCGCACTTCGATTTCTGTGCCCACGCGGGTACCGGATTTAACCGTGAGCGTGCCGCCCACATAGGCGGCGCGTTCCCGCATCCCGAGCAGACCCAGGTCCCTCTTCCCCTTTCGGCGGACCGCATGATGTTTGGCGTCGAAGCCGATCCCGTCGTTAGCAATATTCAACTGCACGAAGTCGCCCGGCTTGGTCAGGTTCACCGTCACATGACGGGCACGGGCGTGCTGTTCCAAATTTTTCAAGGCTTCCTGAAGAATGCGGTAAAGCGCCAGTTCGGTTTCAGCGGGCAATCGCGCGGTCAATTCCACACAACTCAGCTTGAGCGCCACGCCCGTCCGCGCCGCGAATTCCGTGGTGGCGGCGCGCAAGCCAGCCGCCAGACCCAGGTGGTCCAAAACGCTGGGCCGCAGATTGCGGGAGATGCGCTCCACTTCCCCGGCGGTCTGGCCGAGCAGCTCCCGAAGTTTGATCGCTTCCTTTTTCGAGCTGCCGTCGCGCGGCGAAAGTTTATCCGCCAACGTCTGACTGCGCACGAGTACCGCGCAGAGCAATTGAGTGATGTTGTCGTGCAATTCCAGCGCCACGCTGCCGCGCTCGGCTTCCTGCACCTGCACCACGCGATGCGTCAAGGCCCGCAGCAATTCCTCAGTGCGCCGCGCTTCCGTCATGTTCGTCACCACCATGCCGATGATGACATCCGCAGAACCTTCGTCAGCCAGTTCGCGAATGGAAAGCAGCGCCGGGATCAATGCCCGGTCGCTCGCATGGAGCAACACCTGGATTTTGGAGCCTGCTTGGGCGGCCCGCTTCATGAGCGGACGGAGGATCGCCCGGTCTTCGATGGACAGAAAACGGCGGAACGAACTACCTATCACCTGCTCCAGCGGGAGCTTGACCATGTCGGCGAAACACTGGTTGGCGAACAGAATCATCTTGTCACCCGTCAGCGTCAGCGCGCCCTCGTTCATGGATTCGATCAACAGGCGGTAGGCGTGCTCGGCCCCGTCCAGCGTGAACACCTGCGAACCTTCCTTGCCGGCGACCAACACCGAATCCACTTCGCCACTGCGGATGGCACGAACGGTTTCCTCCGCGATGGCGAGCCGGGTTTGTAGTCGGGCGAGTTCGGACCCCGGAGCGACGGATGTTGCGCTGGTAGGGCGCGTCGCTCCGTGCGCGCCGCTATTCTGCCGGCCAACGACCGCGCGCACGGAGTGACGCGCCCTACCATGCTGATCGGTGGGGCCAGATTTGTTTTTGCGAGTAGTTTTCATCGCCTGTCGCCGGAGCGCGGCTGTGTCCCGCGCGGGGCGGGATCAGCCGCAGCCGCTTCGCAATGCCCGCCGCGTGAAGTAAAATCAAAGCCCGCGCGGCGTTTCTTCCTGCTGCGGCTGGTCGCTGAGACACAGCCGCGCTCCGGAGCCGATGCGCCCGGCAGAGCGGCGGCGGCGGAATTTTGAACGCGGCTCTTCAAAGCGTGATTTTACCTTTCGTGGTCAAGTCCAACTCGAGGAACAAACCCGTGATGTTCGCCAAATTACCGATAACCCGGCGCAACGGCGGCGGGAATTTTATGATGAGCGTTGGCGTCGCCACGATCTGATTCGCGCGCGCCAGTTTGGGCTGCTGATAAATGTCTATCACTTTCAAGTCGCAGCCGCCTTTCAGTTCCGCTTCGCAGAGTTGCCGGACTCGTAGCACGGCTTGACGGGAGCGGTCGGTGGCCCCCGCCACAAACAGGCGGAGGATGTATTTGGCCCGGGGTTGAGGGGGCCGCGACTTTGCCGGGGCCTTCGTCGCGCGTTTGGTTTTGTGCGTTTTCAACAGGGTATGGCTTGGTTAAACCGCCGCGCGCAAATCCAGCCCCACGAGCAGGTGTCCGGTATCGGAAAGCGTGCCGATGATGGTTCGCACCGGCTTGGGCAACTTGCGCACCACGGTGGGGATCGCGAGGATTTGGTCGCTTTTGGCCAGGTGGGGCTGCTTCATCAAGTCAATTACCGTGATGCGATAGCGGCCTTTGAGGTGGGTTTCGCAGAACTTTTTCAGGTTCGCGAGTGCTATTACCGACTTGGCGGTCTGGTCCATCACGTAAAGGCGCAGTTGCCAGAGTTTGGCGGGCGGACGTTTCAAAGTTTTTGTTTTCATCAATGTCCCTTTCCATTTCAGCTGGATCGAACCCGCGTGCGGGCCGTCACCTTGGCATCCGCCTGGCGCAGAATGCCGGAAGCCGCCCGCTCGGTGCCCAGCAGGAGCGTGCGCGTGCCAACCTGTTCGGCGATGCGCCGGAGTTCCAGCGCTTCGCCCTCGTAATCGGAGCGCAGGTCGCTGATCTGGCGTTCGAGCGCCTTGCGTTTGCGTTCCACCTCGCGCTCAAGCTGCGCGGCTTCCTGCTGGCTGGACAACACGGCGGCTTTTTCGAGATCGCCTTGCGCCACGCGCGCCGAGCCGGTCAACACGCCGCTCGCGCCGATGTAGGCGTCCACCACATCAATGCCGTGATCCGAGATCAGGAACTCGCGGATCTGATTGGAGTGTTTCATGCCGCGCGCCTTGAGCACATAGAGCACCCGGTTGCGTTCACCATTGCCCTCGAAGTCCTGCAACAAAATCCACGAGTCCATGAGCGAGGACATGCCGCCTTCACTTTGTTGCAGCACGTGACCGCCGTGCGTCAGGCTGGTGAAGAGCGAGGTGGTTTGTCCGGCCTTCAAATAATCAATCAGCCGCGTCACCATGCCCTTGCCTTCGGGGGCGGCGCCCAGCTCCATCAGGCTCGTGACCGGATCAACGATGACGACGTGGGGTTGAAAGGCGGCGATCTCTTTGAACATCGTGGCGAGGTGCATTTCCAAACCGCAAAGCGAAGGCCGCGCGGAATGAAACTTCAGCAGGCTGCGCTTGACCAGCGGCTCCAGGCGCAGGCCGATGGAGTGCATGTTGCGGATGATCTGGTTCGGCGATTCCTCAAATGAAAAGAAGAGCACGCGTTCCCCACGCCGCGCGGCGGCGTTCGCAAAGTTGGACGAGATGATGGTCTTGCCGGTGCCCGCCGTGCCCGTGAGCAGAATGCTGCTGCCGCGAAAAAATCCCCGCCCGCCCAGCATCGCGTCGAGCCGGGGAATGCCGGTGGCGATCCGCTCATTCGTTACCTTGTGGTTCAGCGCCAGCGAGGTGATGGGCAGCACGCTGAGTCCCGTGTCGCCGATGAGGAACGGAAATTCGTTCGTGCCGTGCAGCGCACCGCGATATTTCACCACGCGCAGATACCGCGTGGCAATCTGGTCGTTGACCCGGTGGTCGAGCACGATGACGCAGTCGGACACGTATTCCTCCAGCCCGTGGCGCGTCAGTGATTCGCGCCCGCGTTCGGCGGTGATGACGGCGGTTACGCCCTTTTCTTTGAGCCAGCGGAAGAGCCGTCGCAATTCACTGCGCAGGATGGCTTCATTGGGCAGGCTGGCGAACAGCACTTCCAACGTGTCCAGCACCACACGCTTGGCACCGATGGAATCAATCGCGTGACCGAGCCGGACGAACAATCCTTCCAGATCATACTCACCGCTCGCCTGAACTTCGCTGCGCTCGATGTGAACATAGTCCACAACAATTTTTTTGCGCCGAACGAGGCCGGCGAGATCAAATCCCAGCGCCGCGACATTGGCGGTCAGTTCTTTTTCCGTTTCTTCAAACGCCATCAATACGCCCGGCTCGTCGAACTGCACCGCGCCGCGCACGAGAAATTCCGCTGCGAGCAACGTCTTGCCGCAGCCCGCGCCGCCACAGATCAGCGTGGGCCGTCCGCGCGGCAAACCGCCGCCGGTGATTTCGTCGAGCCCCTGAATGCCTGTCGGGCACTTGGGCAAACGAGTTGCCGGAGCGGTGGGTTTGTGACCGTTGATTTTCATATTTGTTTCATGGGCTTTCAAATTTTATTTCAACGGACTCCATCGGCGCCCCCCCCGAATTTTTCCGAGGGGAACATGGGCGATGACGGTGGTGCCTTTGCCTGCGGCAGACTCGATGCCAAAACGTCCGCCAACCATTTCCAATCGTTCCCTCATGCCGAGCAACCCGAGGCGTTTGCCGCCATTGGCGCGCAAGAAGCGATCCACGCTGAAGGATTTGCCGTCGTCTTCTAATTTTATGCAGATATGGTCGGGCAGTTTTTGGATGCTCACTTCCACCCGGCTGGCTTTCGCATGGTGGGCCACATTGGTGAGCGCTTCCTGCGCCACGCGATAAAGGGTCGTGCGTTTGTTGTTGTCCAGTTGTTCCACCCCAGCAAACGCTTTCAAGTGAACGCGGATGCCGGTGCGGTGGGAAAAGTTTTTCACGAACGAGTGGAGCGCAGGAATCAAGCCGAGATCATCCAGCACCGCCGGGCGCAGTTCGCGGGCGAAGTCATGCACGCGGGCCAGCGATTTTTCCACCAGCTTTTGCGCGCGGGTGATGCTGCGGTCAAAACCTTTGCGGTTGAGCGCGGATTCTTTTTTCAAGGCCGCCAGCCGGATGTTGATGCCCGTCAAAGTCTGCGCGATCACATCATGTAGTTCACGGCTGATGCGTTTGCGCTCCTCCTCCTGGGCGTGCAGAACCTGATGGGACAGTCTCCGCAACTGTTCCTGCAAGACGCGCGACTGTTCCCACATCTGGCGTTGGCGCCGTTCGCTTTTCCGCAGCGCTTCCTCGCTCACTTTCCGCCGGGCGATCTCCTGGCGTAATTCCTCGTTCGCGGCTTCGATCGCCTCCGCGCGGCGTTGCGCTTCCTCCGCCCGTTTGAGGACGGTGATATCGGAGACGACCACCCGGCACCACTTCCGGGGACTGTTGGCGGAGATGGCGGCGGCGGTGCCATGGATGTCGGCCCAAAACGTGGTCCCGTCCTCGCGCTCCAGGGTTACTTCACAAACCTGCTTGCCGTGGCCGGTGAAGACGCGCTTGAGGAAGGCCAGGAAAATCCCCCGGCTCGCGGGAATCACAAAGGCGGGCAAACGCCGGTTGATGAGCCGGGCGCGACCGACGCGCAGCAACGCGGCCCCGCTCAAATTGACTTCAAAAATCTGCCCCTGTTCATCCAGTGACAGATAGCCGACGGGCGCGAAATCGTAGAGGCCGGTAAATTTTTCCAGCAGCAACTCCATCCGGTCGCGTGCCTCCTGCAGCTCAGTGTTCTGCATCTCCAGTTCCACCTGATGCACCTGCAATTCGTGCAACATCCGCTCCGGGTCAGTCGCGGACTTCGCCTTGGCAGTCTTCGCCCGCTGTTTCCGCTCTTGCGTTCGCACGGTTGCTTCCGCGCGGTGGCGCAGTTGGATCGGCGTGCCGGAAGCGGATTTGGTTTTTCGGGCGGGAAGTTTCACAGTTTGCGGGACCGCCGCGCTTTCTGGTTGCTGACTTTGGTGTGTGCCACCGAGTTTTTCGCGCCGTGTTTTTCTAGCACGGCATGTTGGCTGCGCAATTTTACTTCCAACGTCTTCGCCACCGTGATGTCCGCGAACGTGATCACCACGCCATCAATGCGGTCATCGAGCGTGCGATACGGCATGATGCGGACGGTGAACCAGCGGCCATCGCGCGCGTTGACGGGTTTTTCCGCAAAGCCCAATTTGCGCAACACCTCGTTGGCGTCGGCGGTCAGTTCTGGGTAGAGCAGGTCAGACGCAAGATCGGTGATGGGCCGCCCGATGTCGCCGGGGATGAGCTTGATGATTTTGGTCGCCTGTGTGGTGAAGCGGCGCACGTTCAGATTTTTGTCCAGGAACAACGTCGCAATGTCCGTGCTGTTGAGCAGGTTCTTCATGTCGTTGTTGGCGCGCGACAACTCGTCCACCTTGGATTGCAGCTCGGCGTTCACGGTCTGGAGTTCTTCGTTCAGCGACTGCATCTCCTCCTTGGACGTGGTGAGTTCCTCGTTGGTGGATTGCAGTTCTTCATTCGTGGATTGCTGTTCCTCGTTCGTGGAACGGAGTTCCTCCTGCGAGGTCTGCATCTCTTCGCGAATGGCCTGCGCCGCCAGGCGGGCCTGCTGCAATTTCCGTTCGAGTTCCTGCTGCCGGAGGTGGCGGGCCGGATTCTTTCCAGTCTTCGCGGAACTGCTCGCGACCGTTGTTTCCAGCGGCGCGGCCACGTCGGTGAACACGATCATCACCAGACCACGCAACGGCTCGGGGTGTTCGAGGCGTTGAATCGTGATGTCCACATGCTGCTTCCCGCCGTCGGTGCCGACCTTGAGCCCGCGCACCACCACGGGAATTTGCTGATCGAGCGCCTTGTAAAACGCATTGCCGAGTTCGTAGCGCAGACCTTCGCGCGCCATGGCAAAAATGTTCCAATTGGCTTTGCCGGCGGCGGGTTCGAGGTATTTTCCGGTGTGGCCACTCACGTAAAGAATGTTGCCCTTATCATTCACGACCACGGCGGGCGCGGCATAATTATCCAAGACCAACTGATCCGCGAGGGCTTGGAGACTAAGATTGGATTTGGGCGCGGGTTGCAGCTCGGTCCCGTTGGGCAGGGGCGGCGCAAAGGCTGAGGGGAAATCAATCGGCTCCGGGCGCAACGCGGAAGGCGTCCGCTGGAAGATCCGCAATTCATTTTTCAAAGGCGTAAAGAGATCGGTGAAGGTGCCGACCGTCTCCGCACTGCCGAGAAACAACACGCCGCCCGGAGTCAGGCTGTAATGAAACAGCGGCATGAGTTTCTTCTGCATCTCGGGCGCGAGGTAAATCAGTAGATTGCGGCAACTCAAGAAATCCAGCTTGGTGAAGGGCGGGTCCAGGATGAGGCTCTGCGTGGCAAAGGTCACCAGCTTCCGAATCTCGCCGGTCACCCGGCAGCCGTGTTCATCCTTGATAAAGAACCGGCTCATTTGGTGCGGTGACATATCCGCTGAAATATTTTTCGGATAAACGCCCTGCCGTGCCTTGTCAATCGCGTCCTTGTCCAGATCGGTGGCGAAAATCTGCAACGTGATTCCTTTGCGGGACTTGAGTTTCGCCATCACTTCCTTGAACACCATCGCCAGCGAATACGCTTCCTCGCCCGTGGAGCAACTCGGCACCCAAGCGCGCAAGACATGACCATCCGGGCGACTCGCGATGAGCGCCGGAAGAATCTTTTTCCGCAACGCCTCCCAGCACGCGGGATCGCGGAAGAAACTCGTCACGCCAATCAGCAGCTCTTTGAACAGCAAATCCAACTCCTGCGAGTTCTCCTGCAAGTAGCGCACGTAGTCGGCGATCTTGGTGATCTGGTGGATGCCCATGCGCCGTTCGATGCGCCGATAAAAAGTGTTTTTCTTGTAGAGCGAAAAGTCATGCCCGGTGTGGGTGCGCAACAGGATGGTGGCTTTGTCCAAGGCGCTCTGCGTCTTGGCTTCCAGCGCCGGTTCGGGCGGGTGACGGAGCGGCGTGCGCTGGAGAAAGGCGATGATCCGGCCCGGCAGGTCATCCACGGGCGCGACAATATCCGCCAGCCCGGAATCAATCGCGCTGCGCGGCATACCATCGAATTTCGCGGTGGCCGGGTCCTGCACCAACACCACGCCGCCCTTCTCCTTGATGGCGCGCAATCCCAGCGTGCCGTCGGAGCCCATGCCGGAAAGAATCACGCCAATGCTGTGTTCCTGCCGGTCTTGCGCCAGGGAACGGAGGAAAAAATCAATCGGCAACCGCAACCCGCGCGGCGACGCCGGTTCGAGCAGATGCAGCACGCCGTGCAGAATGGACATGTCCTTGTTTGGCGGAATCACATACACGCAGTTCCGCTGGACAAAGGTGCGATCCTTGACTTGGATCACGCGCATGCCGGTGTTTCGCTGGAGCAGTTCGGGCATGATGCCTTTGCGCGTGGGGTCCAGATGTTGGACGATGACAAACGCCAGGCCACTGTTCTTCGGCACATGACTTAGAAAATGTTCCAAGGCTTCAAGTCCTCCGGCCGAGGTGCCGATGCCGACGATTGGGAGAGCTGCACTGGCCGATGGGGTGGTCGCGGTCCGGCGCGGGGCGTGAGCAATTTTTTTCGGGCGGAGCTTCGGTTTGAATTTCGGCTTCATGATGGGGTTGGCTTCGCTCGCAGCGGCGATCTGCTCGCCGCCGCCCCGCCGCCGATCTTGCGGGCCGGATCGCTTGATGTTTGCGAATGAGATTTCGACTTGATGAGCGAACGGCCGCACAGATTTAGCCGACTGTAGCACCAATCTTTGCACGCTGGCGATTTCATTCTCGAGACCTTTGGCGTTACTTCGGACTTTCCCGGTTTCAGTTGGGTGCGCAATGCCGCCACATATCGTTGTGACAACTCGATTAAATTTTGTTTCATGTCGGCATGCCAGCTTCGTCGGCCCTCTCGGGATGCTTGATCGCCGTTGGTCGCGCCGCCCAGCCGAGGTAAACATCGGACAATCGCTTCCTTGTGGCTATGGGGTGAACACCCCATAGACCGCGATTTAACCGGGGTGCAGGCTGCAGGCAGTGACAATTTCAAAACCACAACCAGCCAACCAAGAGAGCACATTGGCGACCATGGCCGCCCTGTATCCACTGGCCTTCGCCATGGCCGCCGCCTCCGACTCAAATGCCGGGTGGGCATTGCGCCGCTTTAAGCTGGGCGAGCTAACCGCTTCCTTGGGTTACGGGCGGCATTCCTTGCCAGCCCGGCCAACAGTCCCGGCGCAGTTGCATCGCCTAACGGCCGGCCCATTCATTTAACCCGGTCCCCCGGTTTCGGGTCCGCCGCCCGGCGGCGGTCCTTCGAGTCATTCTCCGGACTTTCAAATTCCAGATGGAACTTGTGGAGGAAGCGGTTCACCAGTGGGGCCAGCAGGACGGCCACCGAGGTGATGAACACCACCCCGCTAAACAAGGCGTAAAACGCGGCGAATAATTTTCCCGCGACGGTGTGAAGTGGGTCCACCGGGCCCATGCCCGTGAGGATCATCGAAGCGTTCAGGAGCGCGTCCAACCAGGAAAGCCCTGCGCAAAAGTGGTAGCCGAGAATCCCCAGTCCGAGGGAAACCCCGATGATGCCGAGCGCGAGCGCCAGACTACGCAACACCCGCAGTACGAAAACTTTTCGGGGGAGCAACGGTTTTTTGCGAGGTTCAGACATTTTGGAAGGTTTTTGGCGGCGGCCGGCCGGTGTCACCGGCAGCACGCTATTACCAGGTGCTTCCCCACGCAAGAACCTTTGTGGCCGATGCCAGCCGCCGGCAAGCCCATGTCCCCGCTCGTATTCATGATTCAACCCCCCGGCGCGGTCGGGTTACGCCCCATCGGAAGAGCCACACTTTCGCCGTTGAACCCCGGGCGGCGAACCCGCACTATGCGCCCCGAGTTGGCTGCGTAAACCCAGTGGTCCGTTGCACTTTGGTGCCGGCGCTTTACGCCGTTGGCCACGCCCGGAGCCCGACCCGCGTTTTGAACCATGAAAACACCCAGCCTACCGCCCACGACCCATAACCCTGTCAAATATACCGGGCCGTCCGCCGCTGAAGTCTTGGCGCAGCGCCAACAGTTTCTGAACCCGGGAATTTTCCTCTACTACGAAGCGCCCATCATGTTAGTCGAAGGCAAGATGCAGTATGTCTGGGATGAGCAAGGCAAGCGTTACCTTGATGGCCTCGGAGGCATCGTCACCATCAGCGTGGGGCACTGCCATCCGCAGGTGGTGGCGGTGGCGAACCAGCAAAATGAAACCCTTCAGCATTCGACGACGCTCTATCTGCATCCCAATGTCGGCGCGTATGCGGAGAAGCTCGCTTCAAAATTGCCGGGTGAACTCAAAGTTTGTTACTTCGTCAACTCCGGGTCGGAAGCGAACGATCTGGCGTTGCTTCTGGCTCGCGCGCACACGGGCAATTACGACGTCATCGCATTGCGCAATGGCTATCACGGCGGCAACGCCTCGGGCATGGCGGTCACGGGGCAAAGCACTTGGAAATACAATGTGCCGCACAGTTTTGGCGTGCATCACGCCCTCGCACCGTATCCCTATCGCGGCCCGTACGGTTACGACGATGCGGCCGCGGGGCGGAAATACGCGGACGATGTAAAGTCACTGATTGATTACGCCACGTCAGGAAAGGTGGCGGCATTTATCGCGGAATCCATTCAGGGGGTGGGTGGCTTTGTGGAATTTCCGCAAGGTTATCTCCAGCACACTTACGAACACATCCGCGCGGCGGGCGGCGTGTGTATCGCCGACGAAGTACAGACGGGCTTTGGTCGGACGGGCACGCACTTCTGGGGCTTCGAGGCGCAAGGCGTGATGCCGGACATCGTCACGCTGGCCAAGGGCATCGGCAATGGTTGTCCGCTGGCCGCCGTCGTGACGACAGCGAAGATTGCGCAGTCGCTGCTCGGCAAAGTTCATTTCAATACCTTTGGCGGCAATCCGGTCGTGACCGCGATGGGCCGCGCGGTACTCGAAGTCATCGAGCGGGAAGGGTTACAGACAAATTCGTTGAAGCTGGGGGCCTACCTCAAGGCCGGTTTGAAACGACTTCAGGCGAAACATTCCATCGTCGGCGACGTGCGCGGCCAGGGCCTCCTGCTCGGTGTCGAAATGGTGAAAGACCGTACGACGAAAGAACCGGCCCCGGCCGAGTGTGCCGCCGTCCTCGAATCTGCCCGCGAGCTGGGCCTGCTGCTCGGCAAGGGCGGTTTGTGGGGCCAGACCATCCGCCTTGCGCCGCCGATGTGCATCACGCCGGCAGATGCGGACTTCATCATCGAGGTGTTCGGCGCGGTGTTTGAAAAACTTTAGCGCGCTTGTTTCCCACAATCATTTGGTTTTGGATATTGCTCCGCACCGTTCCAGCATGGTCACCATTTCGCTTTCACCAACGTGAAATTTGGGTGCGCCGCAAAGCAGGTCGGCAGCCAGGGCGGGATACCACGGATGACGTGAGGAGTCGGTCAGGCCAGCGACATCAAAGGGTTCGATGGCTGCGCGAATGCGCCGGGCCAAGCTCCCGGCTTGGTCGGCCGAAAACGGTTTGCTGGCCGCAGCACAGATTTGCTCGAATTGCGCGCAGAAATTGGGTTGTCGGCACAACAGGAAGGCGTCGGCCAACTGGGGTTTCTCCAAGCGTCGGGCGGTTTCCGAAAAACTGGCGGCGGCGAAATAGAGCAGGCTTAATTCCTTGAACAGTTCAAATCGGCCCATGTTGGCATAAAGCGCACCCACGAGCCGGGCGGTCGTTTGTAGTTCGAGATCGGTCAACTGGCTATAATCGTCGAGCCCCAGGCTGAAAGATGGCTGCTGCCAATGCGATTGCAACAAATGCGCAAGACGCAGGACGCCCAGCAGAGTCAACGGAAACCCGGTGGAGAGCAACGGATCTATAACCCCTGCCGCAGAAGGGAGGAGCGCCCAGATTCGGCCGGTGATTACTCCACTTCGAAAGGCCAGGCGTGGTTGGTGAATAAAAGGAACGACGGGCCGGGCCGGGCCGAAGATCTCGCCCAAAGACGGCAAACGTTGCAAGAGTTTCTGCCAAGCCGGCGCTCCCGATTGTAACTCCAGAACCTTCGCTAGCGGGTCGGTGGCCGCAATACCCGCACTGGTGAGACCGTTATTGAACTTCAGCACCCAAACCCAGCCGCCATCGAAGACATGGTGTACGGCCGCTTGCTCTGGTGGGTAAGGCGGTGTCTCGCCACGGGTACCAAAAGAATCCGGCAACGGCCCGACACCGGTGAAGTGCGAAAAGAGGGCCTGCGTCGGCGGCAGCGGGGCGAAGGTTTGCTCCGGCAGGCCTAGGGACCGATGCAGAAATCCGCGCGGGCCGGTGGCATCAATGACAAATTCAGCCGTGAGTTCAACAGTTTTTCCGTGGCGCTTCCCCGCCAGCCGCATTCCCTTCGTCTCCTCCGTCGCGCTCGCAAGCTCGACTTCGTCCCAGTAGGTCACACCCAAAGCTTGTGC
>JANYBF010000206.1 GCA_025360895.1 Verrucomicrobiota bacterium | reverse complement strand
CATCTTGCGCAAACAACTCGATCGCGTGAAGGATCAGAAGATGGCCGAGATGAAGCTGGAGGGGATTGATTACGATAAGCGGATGGAAGAACTGGAGAAGCTGGAATACCCGAAGCCAAATCGGGAATTCATCTACTCCACGTTCAACGCGTTTGCGGACAAGCATCCGTGGGTGGGCCAGGAGAACATTCGACCCAAATCCATCGCCCGGGAGATGTTCGAGTCGTTCCGCTCTTTCTCGGATTACATCCGGGATTACGAGTTGCAGCGGGCCGAAGGGGTTTTGCTCCGGCACTTGAATCGCGTTTACAAAGTCCTTACCCAGAATGTTCCCGATGCGGCCAAGAATGATCAGGTACGTGAGATGGAAGTATATCTCGGCGCGATGATCCGGCAGGTGGATTCCAGCCTGCTCGACGAATGGGAGAAAATGCGTGACCCGAATTTCCAACGGGCCGAGACGAAAGAAGTACGCCCTGCGGGCGCGGAGGAAGCCGACCGGGACGTCACCCGCGACCCCAAGGCCTTCACGGCGGCGATCCGGAATCGCATCTTTGTTTTCCTGCGCGGGTTGGTGATCGGGGATTACGAAGCAGCCATTACGAATCTTTCTGCCGATCGGGGTAGGGCCGACCTGCCGGTCGGCTCGGACGCGCCGCAACGCGTCCCTACCGACGCGGAGGGAAATCCTTGGACCGCGGACCGGTTGCACGCAGCTGTGGAAGCCTTCCACGTCGGACACGAGCGCATTTGTCTGGAGCCGGAAGCGCGCAATGCACGGCATACCTACGTCGTGCCGGCCAAGGACAAGAAAACCTGGCGCGTCCAGCAGATGCTCGTGGATCCGGAGGGCGACAACGATTGGGTCGCAGAATTCGAGGTGGACCTGGCCCAGTCCCGCGCGCTGGGCGAGCCTTGCCTCCAGTTGCGGCGAATTGGCAGTCTGGTTTGAGGCGAACCGCATTTGAATGGCTTTGACGCGTTCGCTCTGTGCGCCCATCTTTTACCGTATGTTAAAGGTTTTACGAAAGGTACTCGGCGGAACAGCGATTACGCTGTTGACCGCCGGCTGTTCCACGATGCCCACCCAATTGAATTACCCGTCCACCAACAAGACAAACGTCGTGGAGAATTACCACGGCACAATGGTCGCCGACCCCTATCGCTGGCTGGAAGATGACAATGCGCCCGCCACCAAGGCCTGGGTGGCGGCGCAAAATGAGGTCACGTTCCGTTACCTCAACGCCATTCCCGGACGCGCGGCCATCAAGGCGCGGCTCACGAAATTATGGAACTTCGAACGCTACGGCGTGCCGTTCAAAGAGGGCGGGCGCTACTTCTATTCGCGCAACGACGGCTTGCAAAACCAGAGTGTGCTGTACACGGTCGAAACGCTCGACGCCACCCCGCGCGTGTTGTTGGATCTGAACACGCTCTCCACCGACGGTACGATCGCGCTCGCAGGCATGGCCGTCAGCGACGACGGCAACCTGCTCGCCTACGGCTTGTCCACCTCCGGCTCGGATTGGAATGAATGGAAAGTCCGCGACGTGCGTACGGGGCAGGACCTGCCCGATCATCTGCAATGGGTAAAATTCAGCGGCGCGTCCTGGCACAAGGACGACAGCGGTTTCTATTACAGCCGCTACGACGCGCCCAAATCCGGCGACGCACTCAAGGGAGTGAACAAGTTTCAAAAGCTCTACTTTCACCGGCTCGGGACGGAGCAAGCGGCGGACGCGCTGGTTTACGAACGGAAAGACCAACCGGATTGGGGCTTTGGCGGTCACGTCACGGACGATGGCCGCTATCTCGTCATCTCCGTCAGCGAGGGGACGGATCCGAAGAACCGCGTGCTTTACAAGGATTTGACGACGCCCGACGCGCCGGTGGTCGAGCTGTTGATGGACTTCGACGCGAGTTATGATTTTGTGGACAACGATGGTTCGGTGTTCTGGTTCAAGACCGATCTGACCGCGCCGCGCAGCCGACTGATAGCGATTGATATTGCGCAGCCTGCGCGTGCGAATTGGAAGGAAATCATCCCACAGAGCGCGGAAACCTTGCAGGGCGTGAGCGTGGTGGATCAGCAGTTCATCGCCAGTTATCTCAAGGATGCGCGGAGCGTGGTGAAAATTTTCGCGCTGGACGGTGCGCTAGTGCGTGACGTGACGTTGCCCGGCCTGGGCACCGTGGACGGCTTCGGCGGCAAGCGCGGCGATACGGAAACATTTTTTAGCTTCACCAGCTTCACGACGCCGGGAACGATTTACCGCTATGACCTGCCAACCGGCCAAAGCACCATCTTCCGCCAGCCGAAATTGGATTTCGACGCGGCGGCCTATGAAACGAAACAGATCTTTTACACGAGCAAGGACGGCACGCGGGTGCCCATGTTTCTGGTCTATAAACGCGGGTTGAAACTTGACGGTCAGAACCCGACGCTGCTTTATGGCTACGGCGGATTCAACATCAGCCTCACGCCGGGTTTTAGCGTCAGTCGCGCGGCGTGGCTGGAAATGGGCGGCGTCTATGCACTGGCCAACCTGCGCGGTGGCGGTGAATACGGCGAAGACTGGCATCAAGCCGGCACCAAGCTGCGCAAGCAAAACGTCTTCGATGATTTCATCGC
>JANYBF010000186.1 GCA_025360895.1 Verrucomicrobiota bacterium | reverse complement strand
GCGTCCAATCTCGCGGCTGCGTTCGAAATGCCGCGGGACCAGCACTAGAAATAGATCCGGAAAACGAGCGCGCAGCCGAAGGAATTGCTCGGCTAAAATCCCATCCTCTCCCTTGTGCGTGCTTCCCCCAACCAGGACTCGCGCTCCCACCGGGACGCCAAGTTGATCGAACATGGCCCGAACATTCAGCCGCCTGGTTTCCACCAAAGTTGCCGCGTCAAATTTCAAGCTGCCAACGACGTTAACAGCTTCCGGGCGGCAACCCAAAACACGCAGCTTTGCTGCATCTTCTTCATCCTGAGCGCCAACTCCGGTGAATGAGGCGAAGATTTTCCGAAACAAAAACCCGAATCTTTTATAACCGCGAAAAGAACGGTCGGATAACCGGGCATTTACCAGGAATACCGGCATCCCCATATCACGAGCGCGCCAGAGGAAGTTTGGCCAAATCTCCGCTTCCACCAGCACAATCGCCTCAGGCCGGATCGCTGCCAAAGCCCGGGTTACCCACCGCCGGGCATCTATGGGATAATAAATTTTGCTGACGTGCGTCGGCAATTTGCTCTGAAGTTCCCCCATGCCTGTGGTCGTAGTTGTCGAGACAACGATTTTCAGGTTTGGCAAGCGTGGCTCAAGAGCGCGAATCAATTGGGTGCATACATTGACCTCGCCGACGCTTACAGCGTGCATCCACAAAACGTGCCGATTAGTAATCGCTTGCCGTAGTTTCGCATCGTATCGGCCAAACCGAGCCGGAAATCCTGGCATCCAATTGCCTCGCCGGCGCATTCGCACAAAATAGTACGGGCACGCAACTATAAAACAAATCGTGAACAGGATGTTGTAAATGAATCGCAACGGGTTTCCCAACTGTGGGCGGGTATTAAAAAGAGAATCCCCGCCTCCGGCAAAACAAATTTTGCCCGGGCGGAAGAGTTTTCAGTCGTGAAAAAAAATCCACCAGACAACGAGCAGCATCGGCAGCATGAAGGGCAGGGTGTACTTGAAGATGAACTCCACAAATCCCGGGGTCCGAACGTTCTGATGATCGGCAATCGCCTTGACCATGAAGTTCGGGCCGTTGCCGATGTAGGTGTTCGCTCCGAAAAAGACCGCGCCGACGCTGATGGCGAGGATGTATTTGTTGAACGCCACGTTGCCGAGCAGGAAACAGATTTCGATTTCCTCGTTGCTCACGCCCTTGGCCAGCACCTGGTCGCCGTGATATTTTTGTAGCGCCAGAAAGGTGTTCTTAATCTCGTCAGCATGTGATCCAACGACGCCGGCGAGATCCGCACCGCCGGTTTGAATCAGATGCTGCACCTGCACGACCACGTCGTGATCCACAAACGAACTGAACGTGGCGCTCAGGAAACACAGGTAGGTCGGCGCGTTGTCGAGCACGCTGGAAAGCGCGCCGCAGCCCCAGTAAAAAATACCGGACGCGGGATCCGCTCCCAGCAGCGAACCGGCATTGCCTTCCAGCCAGCCGAGCGCGGGGAGCATGGTTGCGAAAATGCCGACGAATAAAATCGCGACCTCCTGGATGGGGTGGAAATTAAAATGGTTCGCCTCGTGCACCGGCTTTCGGGTGGTGTAGTAGGAACCAATCGCCGCCGCCACCATCAATGCCTCGCGCAAAAATATCGGTTGCTTGATGAACACCGCGCCCAGAATCACCGCCAGGAAAAACACGTTCCCCAGCCCATCAAATCGCCATTGCTCGCGCGCGGTCTCCATTTCGCGAATCGGTTTCGGCGCCCGGCGAAAATTGAAACTGTCCACCACAAAAAACATCGCGAGCAAAATCCCGAGTCCCGTCGCCCACATTGGCCAGCAATGCTCCGCCACCCACCAGAATGGGATCCCTTTCAAATAGCCGAGAAACAACGGCGGATCGCCAATCGGCGTCAGGCAACCGCCCACGTTGGAAATGATGAAGATGAAAAAGACGATGTGATGCGCCGTGATCCGATATTTGTTCATCCGAATCCAGGGGCGAATCAGCAGCATCGAAGCCCCGGTGGTACCCAGCACATTCGCCAGGATCGCTCCGATCAATAGAAACATTACGTTGGTCAGCGGCGTCGCCTCGCCCTTGACCGAGATATGAATCCCACCCGACACCACAAACAGCGCCCCAATGAGCGCAATAAAACTCAGGTACTCGTGCGCCCCGTTGAGAACCCGGAGGTAGGCCTGCAGACCAAACAGGTAGTAACCCAACGTCACCGCGCCAAGGGCGAAGGCAACCTTCGGAAAATGTTTGGCCCACCCATCCGCAAACCACAGCGGTGCGAGCGCAATGGTGCCGAGCAGGATGCCAAACGGCAGCAGCATCCAGGGGTTGGGCGCGATCACGGCGTCAGACATGACGGAAAGCATTTGCGGCAAATCAAATCGCGGTCAATCAAATCTCCGCGACCGGCGACGGGCAAAAGGTTCGCCCCAAGGAAAATGGGAGCGCCGTACAACACGCCGCCCCCGCCCCATCCGCCCACCGCGTGGCGTGAAATCCTTCGGGCATGGCTCACTCGGCCAGCGCCAACAATTCATTGCTCCGTTCGCGGATCAACGCCTGGCGTCCGGTTTTGAGCCGTGCGGCCAATGCTTTTTCCTCAAACAGCGCCGGCAACAGCAACAGCGGATACGGCGTGAGCCACACGAGCGCGGCGGCGTCGTTCGCCGCCCGCCGCAAGCCCACGTTTTGCTCAAGGCTGGTGGTTCGTTCGAGTTCCCGCGCCAGCAGCCGATCCTTGAGTTGGTCCAGCTCGGTCTCCGCCACCCCGCGGAACGGCACCGCTGCAAGCACGGGTGGAGCAAACCGCGTCGCGGCCGCGAACTTCGTCGGCACCAGATTGTCTTTCGTATTCATCTATTTTCCTTTCGCTAAAACTGATTGATTCCCATGACTGCAAACAAAAACCCCGCGATTGACTGGCAATCGCGGGGTTTTAGAAAATTGGGTTCGTTGATCAGGAACTCAAGCCCGCGCGGCCAAAGCAGAGGGAGTGACGCGCCCACTGGGACGTGTATCCGCCGACGCACATCGGCTTTTGCATTTTGTTAATCGCAGTTTTCATTCCGTCTGGGAGTATGAAACCCAATCCAAAGGCGTTTGTCAAAATCATTTTGGGCCGCCTTAACAACCGCTCGATGGAAAACGTGGAACCATTTCACTGGTTAACTACTCGGGCGCAGTCGGGTTGTCGCATTAAGGCGTGGCTGGTTTTACGGCGGGGCCATTTGTGGGTTGTCGTACATAAGACCAAACCTCACCTTTTGAATTTGTGAAGCCCGCCCCTTTAGCAAAACTCGTAAATCCGTCTTTCCTAATGGTCGTGGTATCCGTAACCGGGTCATACGTTTGCGTTTGCTGACTCGATGACTTTGGCCCGGTTGGAGTCGCAGCGTCTTTAGCACAACCTCCGACCAACAGAAAACTGCTGGCGATGGCGATGGGCAAGGATCTGATTTTCATGGGCGGGTTTTAGTCATTCCCAACGGTTTGTCCAATGAAATTAAAGTCGGTGGGTGGTTAGTTGTAAACGCGCCAATGCGGGTTTCGTAATCACCCAATCGGGGTCCGCGCCGCCGCCATCGCCGCAAAAGCCTGACAAGCCAGCCGGTTGCCCGTTAAATCATCGGCGCTGATGAACAGGCTGTTCGATATTATTCACGAAGACGACGAGTTACTGGTGGTCAACAAACCATCGGACCTGGTTTGTCATCCCACCAAGGGCGACGAGTTTTCGAGTCTCATCAGCCGGGTACGCTTGCATCTTGGCGCGAGCGGCCAAGCGCATTTGGTCAACCGCTTGGATCGCGAAACCAGCGGCGTGACGGTCGTCGCCAAGAACGCCGCGGTGGCAGGCGAACTCGGACGGCTGTGGGAAGCACGCGCGGTTGAAAAAGAATATCTCGCCATCGTCCACGGTCATGTCCGCGACGAACACGGACTCATTGACGCGCCGCTCGGCAAAGATGAATCCAGCCGGGTGGCGATCAAGGATTGCGTACGACCGGACGGCACCCCGGCGCAAACCAAGTTCCACGTTGAACACCGCCTTGGAACGCCGACCGCAAACCCAGCCTACTCCCTCCTCCGCGTTCACCCGCAGACAGGCCGCAAGCATCAGATCCGCATCCACCTCGCGCACGTCGGGCACTCCATTGTCGGGGACAAGCTATATGGCGGCGACGAGGATTTGTATCTGGCGCTGGTTGAAGGTCGGCTGACCGACGAACAACGAGCCCGGTTAATCTTGCCGAATCAAGCTTTGCACGCGTGTGCCGTGCGTTTCAACTGGCGCGGGGTGCAGGTGAAATTTGGCTGTGAGCCGGAAAAGTGGTTCGCCGATTTTTTAGCCTCGAATCAAGTCGCCACCGCGCCGGACACTTTTCCGTCACGGTGAGCGCGTTGACAGCCCAGGGTCACCCGATATACTGAGCGGCCTTTTATGAACAAGCATCCGCATGTGGCCGTGGTCGGTGCGACGGGCGCCGTCGGCATCGAAATGATCAAGACGCTGGAAAAGCGTAATTTTCCGGTCGGGAAGCTGACACTGCTCGCGTCCGCCCGTTCTGTGGGCAAAAAGCTCAAATTCAAGGGCCAGGACATCACCGTCACCGAGTTGACCAAGGATTCATTCTCAGGCATTGACATTGCCCTGTTCAGCGCGGGTGGCGGCATCTCGAAGGAGTTCGCGCCCATCGCAGCCAAAGCGGGTTGCGTGGTCGTGGATAACTCCAGCGCCTTTCGCATGGAAAGCTCGGTGCCGCTCGTCGTACCGGAAATCAACGCCGCGGACGTCAAGCAGCACAAAGGCATTATCGCCAACCCCAATTGCACCACGGCCATTACCCTCATGGCGTTGTATCCGTTGCATCAGGCCTTTGGCGTGAAACGGATTTTTGCATCAAGCTATCAGGCCGTTTCGGGCACGGGCGCGAAGGCGATTGAAGAACTGGAACGCCAGGTCGGGCAGGTCGTCAACCAGCAGCCGGTGACGAAGGAAGTTTATCCGCACCAGATCGCCTTCAACGTTTTGCCGCAGGTGGATTCCTTCCTGCCCACCGGCTACACCAAGGAGGAGATGAAGCTGGAGAACGAAGGCCGCAAGATCATGCATCATCCGGCGTTCCGGGCGAGCGTGACCTGTGTGCGCGTCCCCGTCTATCGCTCCCATTCCGTGGCGGTGAGCGCGGAGTTTGAGAAACCGGTGAGCGTGGAAGCCGCGCGTGCCGTTCTCAAAAGAGCTCCCGGCCTCGACCTCGTGGACGAGCCGGAGAACCAGCGTTATCCCATGCCATTGTTTACCTCGGAGAAATACAACTGCGAAGTGGGCCGCATCCGATTGGATTGTGCGCTGGACAACGGCTTGTGCTTTTGGGTCTGCGGTGATCAACTGCTCAAAGGCGCGGCCCTCAACGCCGTGCAGATCGCCGAAGAGTTGGTGAAGTAAGCCCCCGCTCTCAGTTCGTATGTGTGATTAGCTTCACCGGGGCGCGGACAATCCCCTGACCACTCTGCGCCTCCGTGGGCAATTGCCAACATGCTTGCCTCGGTGCCCGGCCTCGGCATACTCGTGCCATCATGCCATCTGGGAATACGCTCAATTTCGCCCTCATTGGTTGTGGCGGCATCACGCTGCAAAATCATCTACCCGGACTGGCCTTATGCCCGGACGTGAAAGTCGTTGCCCTGTGCGACACGGATGCCGCCACCCTGGAACGTGCGCGCCAGCAGACCGACGTCACGATTACTTCCACCTGCCATGAGGACATTGTGCAGCGCGATGACGTCCACGCCGTCATCATTGCCACGCCGAATTTTACCCACGCACCA
>JANYBF010000178.1 GCA_025360895.1 Verrucomicrobiota bacterium | reverse complement strand
GCGGAAGCCGGGCCGCACCTCCGACAGTTGTGGACCACGCAAACGTTCCCCAAGGATTTCATCCTCAAGCTGGAATTCCGCGCCAGCGTGAACGCGGACAGCGGTATTTTCATCCGCCAGCCACAACTGCAATGTCGCGATTATCTCGTGGCCGGGCCGTACAAGGAGTTGAAAAAATATCGCCCGCAGGATTGGAACGAAATTGTGGTAACCGTAACCGACGGCATCGCGCATGGTACCTGCAACGGCGAAGTGCTGGAAGCCGCGCTCAAAGTGCCGGCGACCGGCCCCATCGGCTTGGAAGCCGACCGCGGGCAAATGGAGTATCGCCGCATCCGGCTCAAAGAGTTGCCGAAGTTTTGAGTTTTGTTTTTTATGGCTGATGGAACACGAGGGAAAACAGCCGAAACTCAAAAAATCAGCAATGGAATTGGGAAAAGCCGTTTGGCTTTACCCGCTCTTGGTCACACCCCAACTCAACTGAACTGTGAAATGCCATTGAATGAGGCGCGGCCTTTGGCATATTCGGCCCAATGAAATATCGCCGGTTTGGCCGCACCGAATTGCAAATGCCCGTCATCTCCTGCGGCGGGATGCGTTACCAGCACAAGTGGCAGGACGTTGATCCCAAACAAATCCCCCCCGCCAATCAGGCTAATCTGGAAGTCTGCATCCACCGCGCCCTCGAACTTGGCGTCAACCACATCGAAACCGCGCGCGGTTACGGCACCTCGGAAATGCAGCTCGGTTGGGTGCTGCCCAAACTGCCGCGCGACAAACTGATCGTGCAGACCAAAGTTGCCCCCATGGCGTCGGCCAAGGAGTTCCTCAAGACTTTCGAGACTTCGATGAAGTATCTGCAACTCGAGCATGTTGATCTGCTTTCCCTACACGGCATCAACAACCGGCAATTGCGCGACTGGTCGCTCCAAAAGGGAGGCTGTCTGGACGCCGCGCGCCAACTCCAACGCGAAGGCCGTTGCCGCTTCATCGGTTTCACCACCCACGCCACGCCAGACATCATTCACGAGACCATTGCGCAGGGCGATTTCGATTACGTGAACCTGCACTGGTATTTCGTCAACGACCTGAACTGGTCCTGCGTCGAAGCCGCTGCCGCCCGCGACATGGGCGTGTTTATCATCAGCCCGAACGACAAGGGTGGAAAACTTTACGAGCCGCCGGCGAAACTGGTGCAGCTTTGCGCGCCGCTCCCACCGATGCAGTTCAATGACCTCTACTGCCTCGCCCGACCGCAGGTCCACACGCTCAGTTGCGGCGTCGCCAAGCCGGCGGATTTTGACGAACACATCGCCGCGCTGAAGTTTTACGATCAGATTCCTGAAACGATTGCGCCGATAGAAAAACGGTTGCGCGAAGAAATGCAACGCACGCTGGGCGCGGACTGGTGCGCGCACTGGTTCGAGGGCTTGCCGAATTACATGGACGTTCCCGGCGAGGTTAATGTGTCGGAAATCCTGCGCCTGTGGACGTATGCGAAGTCGCTCGACCTCGTCGCATGGGGGAAGATGCGGTACAACCTGCTCGGCCAGGCGGAGCACTGGTTTCCCGGTGAGAATGCATTGCGCGTCGGTGAACTGAAACTGACTGCGACGCTGGCCGCCAGTCCGTTCGCCGAAAAAATTCCGGCCGTCCTCGAAGAATCCCACCGGCTGCTTTATGAAGCCCCGGCCAAGCGCCAAAGCCAAAACTGAAACAGATGCGCGAAAAGGGCTGTTTACCGAGTCGCACCTTTACGCGCGACCATTCATGGCGACCTTGTGTCAATACTCTCGACTAACCAGGCCCCTTAATAGCGGACATTCCACACCATGATCACTCTCGTACAAATCCAGGAGATGGTCAGACATCTGATGCATCTACTGACGAATGCTTCACCGCTTGCATATTCGTCGGCCGGAGTTGGGGTAATCATCACTGTCCTCTATTTCAAGATTGTTTCCAAGGACGTCAAACAAACTCTGAGTTTCGACGGTGACGGCTCACCTGACCATGCTCCGAGTAAAAAACAACGCAAGCTCCGCCTCTAAGCCCTCATGAAGACTGTCGTAAGTGGGTGCAGGAAATTTTACAGCCCGTACTTGCCAACCGCATCAGCACCGCACTCGGACAAACCGGCTGGAAACTTGAAATTGATCCCGACATGGACGACGGCCAATGCCTTCTCTTCCATTATCCCGGCGATTTCGCTCCAACCGAAGCCGGTTATGCGCGTCCCGTCATAAAAATTAAACTCGGCGATCGCTCCGAAGACTGGCCACATCAAGCAAAAGGCGATTCAACCCTACCTTGCCGAAGTTTTCCCACACTTGGCGATCGCTCCCGCGATTAGCTTCAACAAAGCGGAATGAGATTCCACGGCGGAAAATTGTGGAAACTCCTGTTTTACCCTTTCCGGCGCGTGGATGAGAAAGCCTGCATTCGCCTCGGTGAGCATGGCGGTGTCATTGTAGGAATCACCGGCGGAGATGACGTGATAGTTCAAGGCTTTGAGCGCGGCCACGGCTTTCTTTTTCTGATCTGAAATGCGGAGTTGATAGCCTGTAATGCGGTCGTTCGCCACGAGGAGACGGTGACAGAGGAGGGTCGGAAAGTTCAGTTGCCGCAGCAACGGCGTGGCAAATTGCTCGAACGTATCCGAGAGAATGATGACCGGCACGAACGTGCGAAGCTCGTCTAGGAATTCCTTCCCACCGGGCAACGGCTGCAACGTGCCGATGACATTTTGGATATCCGACAGCTTGATGCCGTGTTGATCGAGGATCGCGATGCGATAAAGCATGAGCTTGTCGTAATCCGGTTCATCGCGCGTGGTGCGGCGCAGTTCCGGGATGCCGGTCCGCTCGGCGACGGCGATCCAGATTTCGGGGGTCAACACCCCTTCCATGTCCAGGGTGACAATTGGTTGTTTCACGGGCGCGAAGTCTTTCAGAACAGTTACGGACTGTCCAGCGAGGCTTGCAGCGGAAGGAATGCGGACTGGAAATGGCGGGCAAAGTTGGTTTCTTAGTCTTAATCTTTCTCGTCATTCAACTCCCTCCCAAACGGACCAGATTAAGAAAAAGAAAATGCGATTGCCGGTCATGACATCCGGCCCGCCACTTCCCGCTACGGTTTGCGATAGACCGCCAGGTATTGTTTGACGACTTGATCCCACGAAAACTCCGCCGCCATGCCGTTCTGGCGATACTGGATCAGGAGTTCCGGCTCCTGGTAAAGCGCGAGCGCCTTCCGCATTGCCCGGGCCAAGGCCTGGGCGGAGCAATCGGAAAATTTAATTCCGTTGGCTGCGGCCAGGTTTTCCACCGCATCCACGATGGTGTCGTCCAATCCGCCCGTCCGCCGGACAATGGGCACCGTGCCGTAACGCAGGCTGTACATCTGATTCAAGCCGCAGGGCTCAAACCGGGAGGGCATGAGGTAGAAATCACTGCCCGCTTCGATCCGATGCGCCAGCGATTGATCGTAGCCAAGGCGGACCCCCACCTGGCCGGGGAATCGCTGCGCCAGTTCTTGAAACGCGCGCTCGCATTCCGCCGCCCCGCTGCCCAGCAGCACAAACTGCATCTCCGCAGTTAACATCTCGTCCAGTGCTTCCAGCGCGAGGTCCATTCCCTTTTGATCAGCCAGCCGCGTGACGCAACCAAAGACCGGCACATCGGAATTGATCACCAGCGCAAACTCGGCTTGCAGCGTGCGCTTGCACTCCGCCTTCCCGGTTAGATCGGCGGCGGAATAACTGGCGGCGAGATGGGGGTTGCCCACCGTGTTCCACTCCTCGTAGTCCACCCCGTTCAGGATGCCGACGAGCGCATTCTGCCGCTGGCGCAGCAGTCCATCCAGGCCCGCCCCAAGTTCCTGTGTCGTGATCTCACGTGCATACCGCGGGCTGACGGTCGTGATGACATCAGCCCCCGCGATGCCGGCCTTTAAGCAATTTAACTGCCCATAAAACTCGGCAGTGTCCGGAGTGAAAAGATTTCCCGGCAGATTCGTCAACGCAAAATGGCTGCGCGGAAAACATCCCTGGTAAGCCAGGTTATGAATGGTCAAACAAAGTCTCGGCGGCTTCAACCAGCCATCCGCGCGCACTTGATGAGAAACCAGCATCGGCACCAGACCCGTATGCCAATCGTGGACATGTAGCACCTCTGGTCGCCATGGAAGATAGCGCGCCAGGTTTGCCACGCATTTGTCAAAGTAGATAAAGCGCTCGCCATTGTCGTCATAGTCCGCGCCGCGTTCGCCGTAAAGCCCCACCCGGTCGAAATACCCGGGTTGTTGGACGAAATAGATCGTCAACCGCTCCGCCGCTGCCAGCGTCCAGAGTTCCGCGCCAACGCGCTTCGGGCCGAGCGGCAAATCAAAACGCCAGTCCGCCTTTTGCATTTTGGGAAAGCGTTCACGAATCCCGCGGTACAATGGCGTAACGATGCCGACCTGATGCCCCGCCTTCGCCAGCGCTTTGCTCAATGCGCCGACGGCATCCGCAAGACCGCCGGTTTTGGAGAAAGGATAAACTTCGCTGGTGGCGACGAGGATTCTCATGCCAGCCTAGCTAACTTCCAACTGCCAGGGATCAGCGAAAGCGCAAACACGGAATTCAAATTGCCACCGAGAATCGAGTCATTGATCGTTTCATCTGTTGACATAAGCATTGGCCAGCTAGGGGTTGGTGCTCCGATTCTACCCATTTGTTGGCTACGGAACAAGCTGATTCGTCTTCAGATACGGCTGCAACGCCGGCGGAATCAGCACGCTGCCATCCACCTGTTGATACGTCTCGACCAATGCGACAAACAATCGGGCCAGCGCCGTACCGCTGCCGTTGAGAATGTGGGGAAATTTGTTTTCCCCGGCCTCGGTCTTGAATCGCATGTTCATCCGCCGCGACTGAAAGTCTTCGCAGTTTGATACGCTGGAGACTTCCAGATAACTCCCCTGCCCCGCCGCCCATACTTCGATATCGTAGGTCTTCGCGCTGGCAAAGCCCATGTCGCCGGTACAAAGCTCCACCACACGATAATGCAGGCCCAGCGATTGCAAAACGCGCTCCGCGTCCGCCAACATTTTCTCCTGTTCGGCATAGCCATCCTCCGGCTTTACGATCTTGATCAACTCCACCTTGTCGAACTGATGCACGCGAATCATACCGCGCGTGCCCACGCCCGCGGCGCCCGCCTCGCCGCGAAAGCAGGGCGTGTACGCGCAGTAGCAAATCGGCAGTTGTTTCTCCGATAAAATCTCCTCGCGATGAATGTTTGCCACCGGCGTCTCGGCCGTCGGGATTAGATACAATTGCCCAAGTTTGGCGGCATCGTTACCTTCGGCCACGCCGTAATACTGATCTTTGAATTTTGGAAATTGCCCCACGCCTTCCAGACACTGGGGGCCAACCATGAGCGGCGGGGCGACTTCGGTATAGCCATGTTCGCGGGTGTGCAGATCGAGCATGTATTGAATCAGCGCCCGCTCCAATTTCGCGCCCCAGTTGGTGTAAAGCAGAAACCCACTGCCCGACAACTTTACCCCGCGCGCAAAATCCACGAGCTTTAAACTTTCGCACAACTCCACATGGGACTTGGGCTGGAACGCAAAGTCGGGCTTTTCCCCATGGCGGCGCACGAGCGGATTATCCGCCGCGCCCTTGCCGAGCGCCACGGATTCGTGCGGCAGATTCGGCAGGCGCAGCATCAATCCATCGCGCGCTCCTTCCGCCGTCTTTGCCTGCTGATCCAGTGCCGTAATCTGATCTCCGAGGTCTTTGGTCTCCACTTTCTTGGCGTCGGCTTCGGCGAATTTCTTCTGCCCCATCAACGCACCAATTTCTTTTGAAACCCGATTACGCGTGGCTTTGAGAATTTCCACTTCGGCCAGGGCCTTTCGCCGCTGGTCATCCGCTAACAAAATGCCCTCAATAAGTTGCTCCTCTCCGGCTCCGCGCGTGGCCAGCCGTTGGCGGACAAAGTCCGGCCGTTCGCGAATCAATTTAATGTCGAGCATGGGCGGATTATAGGAAAGCAAACCCGCGTCGCAAGGCGGAAGCCGCGTCCCGGCCAGTTGAAAACAGTGGGAGATATCGCTGCCGCTGGGCCGGCTACCGCATCTGGGTTGGGATTTTTGCGAAGCCAGAAAACTGAATCCAAAACCGTTTGCGAGCCGCCCCCGGCCGGTTAAAGCTCCGCAACAAAAAAGCCGCCCTCGTCGGGCGGCCTTCATTATCTGGCTGGCTATTCCGCCTTCTTCGCCGCCGGCTTGCGTTTGGTTTGCACCACTGCTTTGCGCCGCTTGAGATAAGCCACCCGGCGTTTGCGTTTGATCGTCTTGTTCGTTTGTTTGCCCATATCAGTCTTTACTTTGCTTTCGTGTTCCGATTTTGTGTAGGCACTATGGTAATTCGGCCGCTCCGATTCAACATCTATTTGCTGGTCTGCCTGGCGCTGGTCCCCCTGACCGGCTGTCAGACTGCAAAGTCCAAAGAAGAGAAACAGCTCGCCACCCTGCGCATTCACCTTGAATCCAACGTGGAAATTCCGGGCCTCACCGAGGTGGTGTCCGTGAGTCGCACGGCGCCAATGCTGGTCAATGTGATGAAGAATCCTTTCCTCAACGAGAGCATGCTCTCCGCCGCCAGCTTGATCGAGGCGCACGGCGGCTTTTCTTTGAAACTCGAATTTAACAATTTTGGCCGGACGATTCTGGAACAATATTCGGGGACCTACCCGGGCCACCGCTTCGCCATCCGCAGTCAATTCGGCGTGGAGCCGAACGCAGTCGATCGCTGGATCGGGGCGCCACGCATCGCGCGACGCATCTCCGACGGAGTGCTCATTTTCACACCCGATACCGACCGGGCGGGTGCCGAGCAAATTGTGCTCGGATTGAACAATCACGCCAAAAAGGCGGGGGAACAAATGCGGCCGTGACTATATTTCGCCCGCCGGCTGGTCTCATTCGGACTTTGCTCGTGGTCGTGCTGGCGTCGCTCACCGGCGCACTCAAGGCCCAACCGTTTCACCTGCCCACTGCCAACCGGACCTTGTTCGAAGCGGACGGCGGGGGCGAACGTTTCTTCGTCCCGACCGTCGGCAAAACCTGGATCACCGGCACGTTTGGCTGCGTGCGTTCGGATGGCCACCAATTGCACGAAGGACTGGATATTCGTTGTCTTCAGCGCGACAAACGCGGCGAACCGACCGACCCCGTGCTGGCCACGGCGGCCGGGACGGTCGCTTACGTTAACCGCAAGGCCGCCCTCTCCAACTTCGGAAATTATATCGTCTTGCGCCATGAGATTGACGGGCTTGAGATTTATTCCACGTACGCGCATCTGCGCGAAATCGGCGCGGACTTAAAATCCGGCTTCGCCGTGAAAGCCGGCCAGCCGATCGGCATCATGGGCCGCACGGCCAACACCCGGGAGGGGATTTCCAAAGAGCGAGCCCATGTTCACTTTGAGTTGAACCTCTTCCTCAACGACCACTTCCCCGCGTGGTACAAGAAAAATTTTCCCGGCCAACGCAACGATCACGGCGCCTGGAACGGCCAGAATCTCCTCGGACTCGATCCGCGCGCAATCTTGTTGGAACAGCAACGGCTCGGTCTGAAATTTAGCCTGGCCCAATTCATCCAAAACCAGACGGAGCTGTGCCGCATTGTCGTACGGGCAACCGACTTTCCCTGGCTGAAACGCTACAGTGCCTTGGTGCGCGCGAATCCCCTGGCCCAAAAGGATGGCGTGGCCGGTTACGAAATCGCGCTCAACTTCAATGGCATACCGAAGGAGTTAATCCCTCGCACCGCCGCTGAAATAAAAGGCAAAACAAAGTTCCAGTTGTTGTCGGTCAACGAGGCCGAAGCGAAGAAAAACCCTTGTCGCCGACTGGTTACCCAACGCGGCAGCCACTGGGAACTTGCCCCGCACGGGATCAAAGCGCTGGACTTACTGACGTACTGACCAGATGCCGTCAGAATTCAACGCACTGCAAAGACGCCAAGCGATTCTCCTAACCGGAGTGGGTGAAAGATTGGGAACATCGTCGAGGATTGTAGTTGGTCGCGGGGAAGTGGTTTTATCACCCGGTCGCCATCACAGCCTTGTTCCCGGGCGTTAAATCCAAATCGCATGGCTTCGGCTAAAAATTATCGCGGTCGCCTCGCCCCTTCGCCCACGGGTTACCTGCACCTCGGTCACGCGCGGACGTTTTGGATCGCCCGGCAACGCGCACGCACCCAGGGCGGCACGTTGATACTGCGCAACGATGACATTGACGCTCAGCGCTTCAAACTGGAGTTCGTCGGGGCGATGATCGAAGACTTGCACTGGTTTGGTTTTAAATGGAGCGAAGGGCCGGACTGCGGCGGACCGCTGGGACCGTATAGCCAAAGCGACCGAACCCGGTTCTATCGGGCGGCGCTCGACCAATTACGAACCGGCGGTTTTATCTACCCTTGCACCTGTTCACGTAAAGACATCGCCGCCGCCGCCCGTGCTCCGCACGCCGCCGATGACGACGAGCCGATCTATCCCGGCACCTGCCGCAGCAAATCACCATCAACCATCCACTCTCCGCCCTCCACTCGCTTCAACTGGCGCTTCCGCGTGACCGACAGCGAAACGATTTCCTTCCACGACGAAAACCTCGGTCCGCAAGCGTTTGTCGCCGGCAAAGACTTTGGTGATTTCGTCGTGTGGAGGCACGATGACGTTCCCGCCTACCAACTTTCCGTGGTGGTGGACGACGCGGCAATGCAAATCACCGAAGTCGTGCGGGGCGAGGATTTACTCAAGTCCACTGCGCGCCAACTCCTGCTCTACCGGGCACTTGGATTGGCAGCACCGAGGTTTTTCCACTGCCCGCTGATGACCGATAAAACTGGGGTCCGACTCGCGAAACGCCACGATGCGCTTAGTCTGCGCAAACTGCGCGAAAATGGTGTGACTCCGGACAATTTGCGGCGGGATTGGTAGCTGGCATGGCGTTTCTCGACCCGGCCCGCCGCCGGCAACGGGGCCATCACGGTTTGCGAACCGGAACGCGCCCAGGTTGGTTTGAGCTTCGGCGTAGTCGGGTTTCAGTTGCAGGACAACTTCAAACTGTTGTCCGGCTTCGGCCAGTTGTCCCGCGCCGGCCAGCGCTACTCCGAGGTTGAAATGTGCCCGGGCAGAATCCGGCTGCACGCGAATGGCCTGCTGATATTGATGGATCGCTTCCTGGGACCGGCCCAAACGATCCAAGGTCACGCCGAGATTGTTGTAGGCATCGGCGGCGTTCGGGTTGCAGCGGATCGTTTCTTGAAACTGGCGGATCGCATCGTCAAGCCGCCCCAAGCGCCCCAACAGCAGTCCCAGATTGTAGTGGGCGTCCGCGCAGTCCGGCCGCAGAGCGAGGGCGCGTTCATATTCGCGGATCGCATCGTTGGGACGGTCGGCTTGCTCGAACGCCGCGCCGAGGTTGTAATGGGCTTCGGGATAGCGCGGCCGCAAACGTAACGCCTGTTCGAAATGGCTCATGGCTTCGGGCAGCCGATTCCGTTTCTGAAGCGCGATTCCCAAATTATTATGCGCCGGGGCGAAGTTGGGTTGGAGGCGCAAGGTTTCCACCCGTTCCTGTAGCGCGTCGTCATATTGGCCGCGCTCCTCGAAGACTTCTCCGAGCAGGTCGTGCGCGATAAAATTATCGCGCGTCACGGCAAGCGCATGGCGAGCCAGCGACTCGGGGCTCTTCCAATACCCAGTTTGTTGGCGAGTCAACAGCAGACACAACGAGAGGGCGAATCCGGCAGCAACCGTGACCACGCGTGTCAGAAAGTTACGCCCGGCCACGCATTGATGAACACCCCAGACCAAGGCAATCAGAATTCCCAGGCTCGGGATGTAGGTATAACGATCTGCAATGGATTGCTGGCCTACCTGCACGAGACCGATCACAGGCACGAGGGTGCCGAGAAACCAACACCAGCCCGTGATCAAGCTGGGGGTACGGTGACGGAAGGCCCACGCCAGCGTGGAAATTCCCAACAGCGTCAGCCCGGCCATTCCTACCATGATCGCTGGCCAGTGCTGGGGATGGGGATAAAAAAAGCCAGATCCACCGGCCAGAATATTTTTCCGAGATAGCGGACGCAGGCGATCATCGCGTTACTGATCCGGTAGGAGATTGGCATGGCGGCATCCACCGCCCCGCCTTCGCGTTGCACAAGGAACGAGATGGCGCTGGCAACGGCGGAAAGCAGAAAGAACGGAGCTTTCTCCAGGACCAACGCGGACCATTTTTTCCCCAGGCAGCGGTTGAGCGGCCAGAAGTCGAGCAACAGCAGTGCGAACGGCAGCGTCACGACCATCGGTTTGGCCATCAGTCCGCCGGTGAACGCAACCAGGGCGAGGGTGAAAAAAAAATCGGGATCGAGTCGGGCGCAAAGCTGTCGCCCGAACGTAACTGGTGTACGCCCAGAGCGACAGTAGCCAGAACAACATGCTCAAGACATTCTTTCGTTCGGCCACCCAGGCGACGGATTCGACGCGCAGCGGATGCCTGCCGAAGAACGCCGCCACCAGAAAACTTCGCCCCGTTGCGCCCGTCAGGCCGCGCAACACAACGAAAACGAGCAGCGTATTTACGGCGTGCAGCAAAATACTCGTCAAGTGAGGTCCCGCCGGATTCAAGCTGAAGAGCTGGCAGTCTCACATGTGCGACAACCAAGTCAGGGGATGCCAGTTCGCGACGCTGGTGCTTGAAAATGCCCAGACCACGCCGTCCCCACTCAGCCCCCGCTGCACCATGTGATTCGACGTGACGTAATCCATGTCATCGAAACGGACGAAATCATTGTCCACACCAGTTAGAAAGGCCCAGAACGTCAACGCCAGCAACGCCAGCCCCAACACCAAATTGGCTCGATCAAAAAGCGGGGGCGATGAACCCTTGGCGGCAGCGGGAACGAAATTTTCAGTTTCCATCGGTGGCGAAAAAGTTCGACGTGTCAGTTGCCGCGCGCAACCACGGCGGCGGCGCTGGCCATGCCGGTCCGGCTCACCGCCGTCACGGCGATGGTTTCCGGATCACTGTCCTTGAAGCTGCGCGCCCGTTGATCCGCTGGCAAGATTTCCGTCTGCCAACCGGAACGGGTCTGGTACTGGAGGACCCACCATCGCACCGGCTCGCCCTCTCCGGGGGTCCAACGAACTTGCAACGACTTCGACGCCACAACCTTGACGCTCGGGGCTGCCGGAAGCGTGCTGCCGAGCCAGGGGCAAGCGGGAACCAAGGCGGGCTGCCCGTACTCAGTCATTAGGGAATTGGCGAGCGGGCGATTGTCCATGAGCGCGTGGAAGCTATACAGGATTGTTCCACTCACTTCCGCCTGTTTGCGGGCGAACTGGATTTGCCGGGCGATTTCGGTGTTCTTCAGCTTGCCCCCCGCTTCGGCGGCGTTCAGTCCGGGCCAGAGCTGGCGCTGCTTGTAATTCTGTTCGGCCCACCAGCCGAGTAGGACGGGAAAGCTTTGCTCGCGGGCATCACTGGCCCAGTAAAGTTGGGGAGCGAAATAATCGCCCCACCCCTGGTGCATCCACTTGCGCGCATCGGCGTAGAGTTTGGCATGGGCGTCAAAGCCTTTGATTTGCGGAGGATTGCCGGGACGCCAGATGCCGAACGGACTGAGGCCGAATTTCACCCACGGCTTGGCGGCCTTGATGGATCGGTAGGTGCGCGCGATGAAGGTGTTTACATTTTCCCGCCGCCAGTCGTCCCGGCTTAATTTGCCACCCGCACCATAGCGTTGCCAACTAGCCTCGTCGGGAAAAGGCAACTCCCGGCCACCCGCCAATTTCTCCGCATACGGATAAAAGTAATCGTCGAAGTGAATGCCATCCACGTCGTAACGCTGGACCACATCCATCACCACCTTGAGCGAATAATCCTGCACCCCGGGTTCGCCCGGATCGAGCCAGAGATTTTTGCCGTATTGGCGGACCAACTCCGGCCGGGTCTTGCTGATGTGTTGAGCCGTAATGGGCGACCAGGATTTTGGATGATGGGCGCGATAAGGATTGAACCAAGCGTGCAATTCCAGCCCCCGCTGATGCGCTTCCGAAATCGCAAACGCCAACGGATCGTAAAACGGCGACGGCGCTTTGCCCATCGCGCCCGTGAGATATTCCGACCACGGTTCGAGCTTCGAGGCGTACATCGCATCGCACGCCGGCCGCACTTGGAAGATGAGCGCATTGAGCTGCAACGTCACCGCATAATTCAACAGGGTGATCAACTCCGCCTTTTGTTCGGCCACGCTCAAACCGGGTTTGGACGGCCAATCAATGTTGGCCACCGTCGCCACCCACGCCCCCCGAAACTCACGCGGAACTTTCGGCGGCTGAACGGTGGCCGGCGTATATTCCACCGCCGCATGACCGGAGCGCGTTACGCTGGCAAGCAGGGCAAGGGCAAGGAACCACGCCAACGAGCTTGTTGGCCCGGTTAATCTTGCGTTTGTCATGGACTGGATATGCCGGAGCGATTAGGCGCTGGCAAGTTATTCAGCGAGCCGACCGCTCATCGCAGCCAGAACCGGAGTAAGCCAATTACTAATCCCAATGCCACGAGCCACCATAACCAGTGCAACCCCTGCGGCGACACCGACTCACCTCCAAACTCGCGTTTTGTGAAACTCTCGTAGTCGAAGTTTTCGTCGGGCAGGTCCAAGCCGTCTTCACGGGCCGCTTCCGACCAGCCGGTTGATTCATCCGCACCGCACCCCGGGCAGGCCTTGGCTCGGGCCGACACCTGGACGCCGCAGTGGGGACAGATGGCAGGCGGCATTTTAAAATGTGGAGGGCGGAGCCGGGTTTGCGGAATCGAAGTAACCATCCGCCGGCGCCTCCCATTCCGCGCTGAACTCAACCGCCGGCGCTGGCGTATTCTTCGTCCGTCTTCAAATCGAGGCCCATCAACACGTAGTCATGCGAGTTGGCGGTCATGTCCTTGACGTAATCCTCCAGCCGGAGCAATTCGCTGAAGCCGAGCATCGCGAACATATGGATGGCCGTGGCTTGGCCACCGATAAACTCGGCTTCGACTTTTTCCAACCCCGTGGCGCGGGCAATATCCACAATCTCCTGCACCAGCGCGCGGGCGATGCCGCGGCCGCGCACCGCCGGCTGCACGAGCACACTCACCCGGCCAATGTGGCGTTTCCACCCGCCGAGTTGCTGGTGCAACGTGGCCACGCCAAGAATTTTCCCGTCGCCCACGGTCAGCAACGGCAGGTTGCGCCCCAAATCAATGTTCGTACACCAATCATGGATGACGGCGAGATCCGTGACACGATGCTTGATGAACATGCGCTCGGCCTCCGGAATGGTAAGGAAGAGCGCGTGAAAGTCCGTTTCATCCGCGCGCTTGAGTGGGCGCAACCTCACCTTTGAGTTGTCCTTCAATTTGACTTCTTTGGGGTATTTCTGGAGTTCCACTTCAAGTGACATAAAACATCCTAGGTTGAATTTTCCGAAGACTGGCCCAAGCCACCCGCCGCTGCAAGACACAAAATACATTCTTCAACCGCATCAACATCAACCGCATTAACACTTGCCAGGGCCCGAAGGCAAATTTAGATTCCAGTCATGAGCAAAGCCGAGATTCTGCACGAATTGCCCACGTTAGGATTGCAAGAACGTCGGGAGATTTTTGAACGCATCGGCGAACTGGAAGATCAGGATTTGCTTAAAGGTGGCGAACCCACGGCGGCGGAAAAAGCACTGCTTGACCGTGAACTGGAGGACTATCGGAAGAATCCTGATCCTGGTTCAACCTGGCCGGAAGTTGAGGCCCGTCTTCGCAAACCAACCCGCTCGTGAGTTGGCGGGTCATCATCCGGCCCAATGCCGAAGCGGACGCTTACGCCGCCCGGCTATGGTATGAATCCCAGCGGACGGGTTTGGGTGATGAACTGCTGGAGGAAATTCGTAACGCCGTTCGGGTGCTGGAGGAACACCCGGAGCGCCGCCCCATTTACTACCGTGGCTTCCGTCGTTTGCTCACCCGCCGTTTTCCCTACAAACTCTTCTATCGCCTCGAAGGCGACCGCGTCATTGGCTTTCGCATCCTGCACGCTAAGCGTGATCATCAGCGGCAATTGGGCGGTTGATCCGTAGCATTGCCGGGCACGCGGATTCGCCGATGATACCCCGTAGGAGACGAGGTGACGAGGCTCACTTCAATTTCTGACCACCGACCTCCGACTTCTGACTTTGGACTTTAGCCTTTGGACTCCAGACTTCCCCAATCCGCCTTCCGCTTTCTGCCTGCGGCCTTTGAAACTGGCGGGAGCACCGGCGGCGGCTTGATGGCGGATTGTGGAGGCAAGCGGAGGAAATTTTATCAACGCTTCGAGCTTTTCAAGTGCGCAAACAAGCTGAACAATACGGGCTGATGAGCGAGTCTAAAGCAACCAGAGTTTTCATTCTTGGCGCAGGTTGTTCAGCCAATTGCGGCTACCCATTGGGGACAGGGCTTGCGGCTCAACTCGAAGTATTTCAATCCAAGATTTCGGGACGCTTCCCGATAATCGAACAAAGTGTACACGACACCATCAATCTTGCAAAAACCATTTGATGGCTTCGTTGTAGTCTTGAGGTACGCCCTCGCCTTTTTCGTAGCAGGTTCCGAGTCTCGCTTGTCCCTCCCCACTTCCCTGCTGTACCGCCATCTTGTACCACCTGATTTGTTCGGCGTGGTTTCTGCAAAGTGATCCCTGCAGAAAACCAAGCCGTAATTGAGACTGGATGTGGCCTTTTTCCGCTGCTCGTTCGAGCCATTTCATACCTTCGGAGGTTTCCCTGTTAGTGCCGAAGAGTCCTTCGTCCGGCCTAGTCGTGTAATGGACTCCAAGTCGGAAATGGGATTCTAAATGGCCTTGGTTGGCAGCATTGCGATACCACAAAATCATTTCATCCCTATCCACGGGAACGCCGAGCCCGCCCTCATAGCACACACCTAAGTTGTATTGTGCAACGACGTCCCCATGCGCTGCTGCCTTCTCGAACCACCTCGCCCCCTCTGGCATGTCCTGCTCAATACCACCCTCACGTTGGTAACAATGTTGGTAACAGTATCCCAGCCAGCATTGCGCTCTAGCATGGCCCTCGGTTGCAGCCATGCGGAACCATTTGTACGCTTCAGCACGATCGTTCATAACTGCAATTCCGCGATAAGATGCTTCACCTCGCCGACACCAGACCTCAGCCGCTTCATTGCCTTTCTGCAAAGCCAACACGTCGGCAACTATCCCAGAAAGAATGCGCTTCGCACCCGGCTCCGCTTTTTCAAGCGCACCCGGCGGTCTTGTCACCAGCGCGAATTTGTCTGGTTTGTCCGTCGCACTCACAAGTTCTCTCCGAACAATGATGCGTCGAACTCCAGCCGCTCTTTTACTTGCGTGTAGCTGGCTAAGTTGGCTCTAACGGTTGCAACGTCTGGGTTTTGAATGACAATCTTTTGGCACTGGATGGCTTTACGGAGGAGTTCATTGACCATGTGCCTGCTATCAATGGCGCTGAACGAGTAGCCGATGACCTTTACCTCTGTTGCAGCCGCAAGCAGGCGGGCGGCTTGATCCCAAATTTGTTGGATGTATGGATAGTACGGAAAACCGGTCAGTTTGTCTTTTAGCGATCGCTGTTTTTCATGTGGAAATGTAATCAACGGCTCCCAAGGGAGAGCCTTCAGTCTGTTCAGAGCGTCTTGAGAATAAACGCCATGCTTTTTCAGCGTGGTTTCAATTTCGCCGATGTCAGTCGGTTGCGTGACCGCAGCAAGCCAGTAGGATCGCTGCTCACCCAGAGTCCGATTTACCCACCAACCTGCCGAACCGTGCAGCTTTAGAAAATTAAACCGCTCGGTTGCGGGTTCTATTTTGTCGAACCCACCGTTAACGCGCCTATTGAAGCCCGAATTCAAGGCGCTATTTCCGTGCAAAGGCACAGAGCGGGTGTCGAAACTTTTGAAATGATCGAGGAATGCAATTTCAAACAGCCGATCATAGTTGAACGTCAGCACATGGCAGTCAGCGGCTTGTACCGCATTTTGCCACGGCTCTCCTCCGAAAATGGAAGCGATGAATCGTTTGTAGCTTTGCAACCCTGCTACTCTCGCTTCTTCTTCTCTATCGAGAAACATAGTAGCGACAGCAATTTTCGCGTCCACGATCTGTTTATCGTACAATTCTTCTCTTTGTTGGAAATCTTTATCCCAAATTTCCCGCTGCCCTTCGACATGCTTGGCGAGTTGGTCAAAGGTATCGAATTGAGGAAGACCTTCGGAAGGCCGTTAAGCAGGGCGACATGCACGGCCAATATGCACTTGGTTCCTGTTACGAAAACGGCAGAGGAGTTACGCGTAACCTGAAAGAAGCAAAAAAATGGTATCACCTCGCGGCAGAACGAGGGCTGATGGAAGCGCAATGCAAATTGGCAGGCTATTATGACATGGGGGTGGGAGTTCGGCAGAACGCGGAAGAAGCATGGCGTTGGCGACAAGAGGCCGCTGAACAAGGAGACCCTGAGTCCCAACGAAGTCTCGCAGCCAGTGACATAAGGTCTGCGCAAACAGGAAACATCACCTCGAAGAACTGGTCATTACCGAGTGCCTTTAAATGGTTGCGGCTTGCTGCTGAAAATTCCAGAGACAAACTCGCCGAAATTGAGTTGAACACACTGCGTTCTTCAATGGAGCCGCGGCAAATCGCAGATGGCGAAAAGCGGTTTCGCAAAGAAGTGGAAAGTCGGTTTCTTCGGCTTCAGAAGTTTCCCTCTGAACCGCCGAAAAGGAGCGACAGGCCAAGCCGAATGGACTCACCCAGGATCGTAGTAATGGATGACGAGGAAGGTCCGCGTGTTGCACTCAGGATGATCTTCAATATGGACTTCCCAAATGCGGAGGTTCTAACTTTCTCAGATGCTGAAGCCGCCTTGGAAGAGTTGGAGCGAGAAGATCCCGACTTGTTTACCACTGACAATCGCCACGTGAAGGTAAGCGGCGTCGAAATGGTTCGGAAGCTGGCTGCGAAACAGGTCAAGTATCCCATATTCATGATAACCGCGTTTGAAACTGTTGAGTTGAAGAACCAGCTGGAAGAACTTGTCAATCAGGGCTTGAATGTTGCGTATCTTGCGAAGCCATTCTTGGTTGAGGACCTTAGGCGACTCGTATCGACGCATCTTGGTCTGATTTCGACCGCATCTGCGGATTAATGGCAATGCCCATAAATCAAAAACTTTGGACTCTCGTCGACGCGGAAACGACCGGCTTGTCCGCGCCAATCTTTGTGGTCGAGCTGGCTGCACAGCGGATGCGCGGCTGGAATCCAGACGGCGCACTGTTCCGCAAACTGTTGAATCAAAACGCGGACATTCCTGCCGAGGCATCGCGGGTTCACGGTTACACGTGCGAGATTCTGGAGCGCGACGGCGAGTCGGCGCATCAGGTCTATCGAGAGTTTGCCGAATACGCGGGCGGCCTGCCGCTCGTCTCGTTCAATCTGGAATATGATCTGGATGAAGTGTTGAAGCCGGAGTGGAAGCGGTTGGGTATCGGCGCGATTGGCGGTCGTGGCTTCTGCGCCCTGCGGCTCGCGCAACGGCTGCTGGATCCCGTATCCGCCGGCAACTGCAAGTTGCAAACGTTGCGGCAGTATTATCGCCTGCCGGAACGCGGCGCGCACACAGCGCTGGGTGATGTGCAAACGGTCGCAGACCTGATGGCGCAGGTGCTTCGTCCCATTGCCGAGCATCGTGGTTTGGATACGTGGGAAAAGCTCGTCGCGTTTGCGGCGGAAGAATGGTTTCCGTCCCGCATCGCTTTCGGGAAGCACAAGGGGCGGTTGATTCAGGAAGCGCGCAAGGATGCGGAGTTGCGCGGCTGGCTAGACTGGCTGGCCAAATCTGCCAACGCCCGCAACGCGAAGATGGGTCGCTGGTATTTGCGGCAACTGGAAACAACCGCCGCGCAACCGGACACGGCGGTGTTTGCCGCACTGGGTATTGACGGTGAAACCAAACGCACGGCGACCATACAGGTTGGCGTCGCCGGGTTGGTCATTTACACCAATCCCGAGTTGGAGTTATTGCGGCAACTGGTGGCAGGTGCGCGGGCGCGGTTGGCGGAATTGGAAGTCGGTTACGCCAAAGAGAAGTCGCGCGTGGACGTCACGCAGGCGGTGTTGTTCCGGTTGTTGCGCGAGCATTATCAGAAACGCGACCGGCTGCGGCTGGTGGTGGATTACCGGAAGAAGTTCTTGGAGTCGCTGGTGCGCGGCGGCGAGGAGGAGGCGAGAAAGGCGGAAGCGCATTACGAGCAGGCCCGGGCGCAGACGGACAAGGATTACGAG
>JANYBF010000226.1 GCA_025360895.1 Verrucomicrobiota bacterium | reverse complement strand
GTTGGATTCTGGCCGCGTGGCCATTCACCTTCATCCTCGTGGACTGGCAAAAAGTTCACGAAGCAAACCCGCAAGGGTTTGTCAACTGGCTCGGTGCCGTGCTCAGTTCGGGCCTTACGGGCGACGCGCTCAAATCCGCCACGGCGTGGACGTTTGTCGTTGCGGGCATTGCTTCGCTGTTGCTCGCGGGGTTCAGCTTCCTGCTGCCGCATACGCCACCGAAGAAAGCCGGCGAAGGGGCCGGCGAAAGTCTCGCGTGGCTGGAGGCGGTTAAGCTCCTCAAACACCCCTTTGTGCTCGTCCTGTGGCTCGTAACGCTGGTAGATTCCTTTGTCCACAATTGTTATTTCAACTGGACCGGCTCGTTCCTTGGGGCGTCAGTGCAAGACGGCGGCGTGGGGATTCCGGGCAACTGGATCATGCCGGTGATGAGCGTCGGTCAGATCGCCGAAATCCTGACGATGTTCGTGCTCGGCATGACGCTCAAGAAACTCGGCTGGCGCACCACAATGATTTTCGGAATTCTCGGCCACGCCGCCCGCTTCGCGGTGTACGCATACTTCCCACAACACAAGGAGTTGATCATCCTGGTGCAAATCCTCCACGGCGTCTGCTACGCGTTCTTTTTCGCAACCGTTTACATTTTCGTGGACGCGTATTTTCCAAAGGATGCCCGGGCGAGCGCGCAGGGCTTATTCAATGTGATGATCCTCGGCATCGGCGCGCTGCTGGCGAACTCAATTTGCCCATGGCTCCTCCAGGACAAATACACGAACTCCGTCACCAAGCTTGTTGATTTCCATGGCCTGTTCCTCGTACCGATGTTCTCTGCCATCGGCGCGGCCGTGGCCCTCGCGCTGTTTTTCCATCCACCGAAGACGCAACCAGCGACGGGCGGCAGTCCACCGGCGCATTGAAATTCCGCTGGGGCGGGTATCACTGTATCGAGTTTATCCTGACGAACCAAATCTGATCCGCCATGAACCTCAAACTTAACCGCCGTTCGTTTCTGAAGCACACGGCCTTGACGACCGGCGTCCTGTCCGCCGCCCCGTTCAACATCCTCCACGCCGCCAATGCCGGCGACAAAGTTAGAGTTGTGCAAATCGGCTGCGGCGGGCGCGGCATGAGCCACCTGAATGCCACGCTCGAGGAGAACCTCGTGGCCATTGTGGACGTGGACGACAAGCGCCTCGACGTCGTGAAACGCTTACTAACGGACAAAGAGCGCGACGCGGAAAAGGTGCAAGTCTTCACCGATTACCGGAAAATGTTTGACCAGATCGGCAAGCAGATAGACGCGGTGTTCATTGCGACCCCCAACCATCAGCACGCGTTGGCGGCCATGATCGCCATGCAACTGGGCAAAAATGTTTATTGCGAGAAACCCGTGTGCCACGACATCGCCGAGGCCCGCCAGTTGCGCGCCATGGCCGCCAAGACAAAAGGGGCCACCCAAATGGGCAATCAGGGTCACTGCGAGGAAGGCTACCGCAAGTTGTGCGAATACCTCGGGGCCGGGGTCATCGGCAACGTCACGGAAACCCATAGCTGGACCAACCGGGCCAATGGCGGCGAAGGCCCGCGCCCCGTGATTGAACCTGTCCCCGCCGGCCTGCACTGGCAGGAGTGGATCGGGCCCGCGGCCTATCGGGATTTTCATAGCGACATCCACCCGCACGAATGGCATGGCTGGTATGATTTCGGCAACGGCTCGATTGGGAACATGGGTTGCCATGTGCTGGATGGCGTTTATTGGGCGCTCAAGGTGGATCACCCCACCAGCATCGAGGTCGAACAAATGCGCGGCGGCAGCAAGGAACGTTACCCCACCGGCTGCCGGGTCCGTTGGGATGTACCGGCCCGCAGCGGCCTGCCCGCGTTAAAGGTTTATTGGTACGAAGGTCTGAAAGCGGATGCCAAAGGGCAACCCGAAGGCGGGTTGCGGGCGGTCAAGGGCATTGATCGAAACCTCCCACCGCTGCTCCTTGATTTGGTCAAGCAATTCCCCGATGAAGAATTGGATAGCGGCGATAGCGGCACCATTTACGTCGGCGAGAAAGGCATCATCTTCACTGGCACCTATGGCGACAAAATGCACATCCTGCCGTGGCAAAAAATGAAGGAAACGCCCGCGCCGCCTCAGACTTTGCCCCGCCCCAAGAGTATCTTTGTTGATTTCCTCGACGCCGTACGGGCGGGCAAGACCGAGACAGCCGTGAGTTTTGATTACGGTACGCGGCTGACGGAATTCGCCATCTTGGGCAATCTAGCGATGCGCGCCGGCACGGGCAATAAAGTGATGTGGGACGGACCGAACATGCAGGTCACCAATCTGCCCGCACTAAATGCCTGGGTAAAACCTGATCATCGGAAGGGCTGGCAAATTAGCTGATTTTTCCAGAGGCGTTCGACGGCACCGGTCACGCGATTTTGTGCGTCGGCGGACGATTTCGATGAACGCCTCTTCGGCGTGGTCGCGGGTGTGGCACTCGAGCAATTGCCAGTCGCGGTCGGTCACAGTTTTGCTCGTTTTCACAAACGTATCGTCGCCGGGCAGGAGAATCCTAAATGAATTTTCACTGTTTCCGGTCGTGGGTCAGTTTGGAGCGCCGAGCATTGCTCGGCGGTACAAACAAAAGTTCGGCGCCTCCCGAGCAATGCTCGGCGCTCCATCCACCGTCAAACTGACCCACTACCCCATTTCCTCACGGCTTTACTTTCCCATGGGTGTCCCGCATTTTACGCACCCATGAGACCATTTCGGATTGGCTGGTTCGCGGGTTGCCTCCTGTTTTTGCTGGCTCCCGCTCCTTGCGTTCGGGCGGCGACCAATACCGTTCCGGATTTCCGTGTCGTGTTCGATCTTGTGCGGGCAAATCTCGTGGGGGTGTCGGAAGCGGACCTGAATCGCGCCGCAGTCGAAGGTTTGCTGGCCGGGCTGCGGGGCAAGGTGCTGCTCGTTACCGACTCCAATTTACCCATCGCTTCGACCAACGCCCCGCTGCTGGGCAAAACCAATTTGCTGGATGACGACATTGGCTACCTCCGCGTGAGTCACGTTGCGGAAGGATTGGCGGGCGCGCTGAACGCGGCGTACCAGACGTTGAGCGCCTCGAACAAGTTGAAAGGGCTGGTCCTGGATCTCCGTTTTGCCGATGGCCAGGATTTCGCTGCGGCCGCCGTCGTGACTGACCTGTTTGTCGCGAAAGAACGCCCCCTGCTGGACTGGGGCCAAGGCATGGTGAAAACGAAGGCGAAGCCAGACGCGCTGACGTTGCCGGTGGCAGTGTTGATCAACCGCGAAACCACCGGCGCAGCGGAGGTCCTGGCGGCGGTGCTGCGCGAGGTGGGAGTGGGATTATTGCTCGGCGGCCCGACTGCGGGTGCGGGCATGGTGATGAATGAATACCCATTGCCGGGCGGTCAAGCGCTGCGCATCGCTTCGACGCCGGTGAAGCTTGGCGACGGCACGGCCCTTTCGGGGCAAGGAGTGAAACCGGATATCGAAGTGAAGGTGAGCTTGGACGATGAGCGGATTTATCTCCGCGACGCTTATAGTTTGGTGGTGAAGCCGATCGTCAAATCAGGCGCGGTTTCCATCGCGGCGGTCAGCACGAATGCCGCCGGTCGCCGCTTGCGCATCACCGAAGCGGACTTGGTGCGGGAACGACGCGAGGGCAAAAGCCTGGAAGAATTTACGCCCGCCCGCGACCGGGAGCCGCTCAAGCCGCAGATCAGCGATCCTACGCTGGCGCGGGCGGTGGATTTGCTCAAGGGACTCGCCGTGGTGCGCCGGTCGCAGCCGTGATCTGGAACTGCGACCCGGTTCAAATGGACCGCACCGTGCAGTTAAACCCGGCCTGACCTTGACGCCGAGAACGCGGAGAAAAATAGAGTTTGGCCGCCCCATCCGCGTTCACCATTTAGAGTATTTCCCGTCTTCCTCCTCTGCGGTTCCGGCTCGAAACGTGAGTTGTAGTGCGCCTGCACCCAATCAATCGGTTTCGGCTCAGCGTTGCTTTCGCAGTGTTGGTGGATCGGGACGATGGGGACGGATGATGATTGGCTTGAATCCAGAACCGTCCGTGTCAATGCCGGCCAGCGTGCGGAGTCCATCCTCGACTACTGCGCCAGGCGAGCAAGGGAAACAGTTGCCCCGGCACGCACCCTGCGGCAACCTGAACTCGAATGACTGGTCGCCGACCCGACGCAGTGACATTAAGACTGGCCCGGCTGGATTTAAAGAGCCTGGGCGGCGCACTCGTTTTGTCACTCGCCCTGCACCTGTTCTTCTGGGGCACGTACGCGATCGGGCATCATTTCCATTGGTGGGACAACGTCCGCTGGCCGGCGTGGGTAAAAAAACTTTCGCCGCCCCTGCCGTTACAGGCCAAACAGCCGCCGGTGGACCGGGAGCCGCCACTGATGTTTGTGGACGTGAGCACATTGCAAGCGGTTACCGAAGTGCCCAAGGAAACGAAGTTTTATTCAGACAAAAATTCGGTGGCCGCCAACCCGGAGTTGAACCTCGACGCCAACGCGCCCAAGTTGGACGGCAAGCAAGAGCAAGTTCCCAAGACGGAGGACGCCGTACGCGACAAATTTCCGCTCATGCCGGACCCGCCGAAGCCAAAGCCCGAAGTGGAAGCGGAGGCGCAACCGAAACCCAAAATCGCACCCGGGACCATGACCATTGCAAAGGCGGACTTAAATCCGCAGCCGGAGAAAACCCGACCGCGCACGATCAAGGAGGCGATGCTCCAAAAGCACCAGATCCCGGGCCAGATGTCAAAACTGGAAGCCGGCGCGCAGCAACGGCCGAACACCGCCTTCGCCGCGAAAGCCACAGGCTTTGGCGCGTATGATGCGGCGTTCATTGATGCGGTGAGGTCGCGGTGGTACGATTTACTCGACAGCATGAACGCTGAGGGTTATCGCAGCGGACGCGTGGTGATCCAATTTAACTTGAATTACAACGGGACGATCACCGAGATGAAGGTGGTTGAGTCCACGGTGACCGAGACGTTGGCGTTGTTATGCCAGAAAGCGGTGATAGATCCGGCCCCGTTTGACAAGTGGCCCCGGGAAATGCGGCTGGCGATTGGCGAGGACTCGCGCCGGATAACCTTTACCTTTTTTTACAACTAATGAAAACATCCGAACGTCCGGGCGCATTCCCGGTCAACTGAATTGAACATGGAAATCATCGTTTACATCCTGCTGGTTATTACATCGGTCGTGGGGCTGACCTTCATTGTCGAACGCGGG
>JANYBF010000130.1 GCA_025360895.1 Verrucomicrobiota bacterium | reverse complement strand
CGTGCAATTCCGTCAGTCGTCGGGCAATGGTCAAGCCGAGGCCGAGGCCCTGCTGCTCGTATGTCTTGCGTTCGAATTGCATGAACGCCCCGACCTTGGCGATCTCTTCCGGAGCAAAGCCGCGGCCGCGATCTGTCACCGAAAACACGATCGCCTCCGCCGTCTTCGCCAGTTCCAGAATCACGGGCGTGCCAGCGGCTGAAAACTTGAAGGCATTGTGAATCAACTCGCCCACCACTCGGACAAGGTAATCCTCCGACATCGGGATGCTGGTCGGTGCCAAGTTGAGCTGCAAATCCGCCGTCCGCTTGGCGAGTTCGGCCACTTTGCGGGCATTGGCTTCGATCAACGGGCCGGGCGTGGCCGTTAGTTTGCCGTGGAGGGCCTGAAGCTTCTGCGGATCCGCCTGCAGAAGTTGCAATTGGGAGTAGACCAGAAATGTTTCCACCAGCCGTTCCAGGGCGTGGCCACTTTGGGCGATCACCTGGCCCATATCGGCAATTTCCTCGGGCGGAAGCGTGCTGGCGTCGGCGGCGAGCATCTCGCCGAAGGCAATGATACCGTTGAGCGGGGTGCGAAATTCGTGCGGTAACATAACGCTGATGTTGTCGCGCAAGTCGGCGATTTTTTTCTCGGCCTCTACCCGCACCGCCTCGGATTTTTTGAACCGGGCGTCCACCGACGCATAAAGCTCGTCGAGAGTGAACGGCTTGGGGAGATAATCGTCCGCGCCCTTCTCCATGCCTTCCCGCATGCCTTCGTTGTCCGCCTGGCCGGTCATCAGGATGAACGGGATCGTGGCGGTGGTGGGTTCGTTGCGGAGGGCGGACAAGGTGGCGTAGCCGCTCATGGCGCCCATGTTGACATCGCAAAGGATCAGGTCGGGCAATTGCTTGAGGGCCACTGCGACGCCGGAGCCGCCATCCTTGGCAAGAATCGCTTTGTAGCCGCGCTGCTCCAAGGCCATCTGCACCATCTCTCGCAGCCACTCTTCATCGTCAATGACCAGGATTTTCTTCATGGCGGCGCCGGGCTCGGGAGTTATTTTCGCTTCGCCAGCGGGACGTAGGAATTCAGGGTTGGTCCCACGTAAACCTGGCGGGGCCGATAGATACGGGATTTGTTGTCTTCGAAGATTTCCTTGTAGTTCGCGATCCAGCCGGGCATCCGGCCGATGGCAAACATCACCGTGAACATCTCCACCGGAATTCCGATGGCGCGCATGATGATCCCGCTGTAAAAATCCACGTTCGGGTAGAGTTTGCGTTCGACGAAGTACGAATCCTTGAGCGCGGCTTCTTCGAGTCGGATCGCGATGTCGAGCAAAGGATCGGAGATCTGTAACGTCTTCAAAACTTCATCACAGGCTTTTTTGATGATCTTCGCTCGCGGATCGTAATTTTTATAAACGCGATGGCCGAACCCCATGAGCTTTTTGCCGCTGGTTTTGTCCTTGGCGTCCGTGATGAATTTCGAGCCGTCGTCCCCGGCGCGGTGAATGTTTTCCAGCATCTCCACCACGGCCTGGTTCGCGCCACCGTGCAGCGGCCCCCACAACGCGCATACTCCCGCCGCGCAACTGGCATACATGTTCGCCTGGCTGGAAGCCACCATGCGCACGGTGGAAGTGGAACAGTTTTGCTCGTGGTCGGCGTGCAACAGGAAAATCAAATCCAGCGCGCGCGCGATCTCGGGCTTGACGACGTACTCGTCGTACGGATCGGAAAACAACATGTGCAGGAAGTTGGCCGTGTACTTGTAGGCGTTTTTGGGATAGATGATCGGGCGGCCTTCGGACTTGCGATAGGAAAAGGCGGCGATCGTCCGCACTTGCGAAATCAAACGCGCCGCATTCAACTCAAAATCACTGGCATTGCCGCCGTTCATCACCTCCGGGTAGAAGCAACTGGCGGCATTGATCATCGCCGACAGGATCGCCATGGGATGCGAACTCGTGGGGAAGCCCTCGAAATGATACTTCATGTCCTCATGAAGATTCTGACTGGCCGTCAGTAAATCTGAAAAGCGGCCGAGTTCCGTGTGGTTCGGCAGGTGGCCGTAAATCAGCAAAAAGGCCGTCTCGATGAAGGAGGATTTCTCGGCCAACTCCTCAATGGCGATGCCGCGATAGCGCAGAATGCCCTTCTCGCCGTCAATGAACGTAACTTTGCTGAGGCAGGAACCGGTGTTGCCATAGCCGTCGTCGAGGGTGATGTAGCCAGTCTCCGCTCGCAGCGTCGAAACGTCCACCGCCTGCTCGCCCTC
>JANYBF010000070.1 GCA_025360895.1 Verrucomicrobiota bacterium | reverse complement strand
TCTCGGCCTCGCGGAAGAACTGAAACTGGCGCTGGCGGATTACACGAACAGCAAGGGCAAAGGCGAAATCAAACTGGATCAGGAAGAAGCCGTCGCCGTAATGCTGGAGAAATACGAGAAAGTCTGCGGCATCCTGCACCTGCCTGCGCCGCTGCCGGGCCGCTTTTGCGTCTACGCCATTCTCTGCGACGATGATTCAATTTACATCGGCCAGACTGATAATCTCGCGCGAAGATGGCTTCAACATCGGGATGGTAATGGCGCAGAGTGGACAGGAAAACATAAACCAGTGCGGATCGCACATTACGAAGAGGTTTCATCACGAGAAGACGCCATTCGTCTCGAAAGAGAGTGGAAAACCGGATTTGGACGAAAGCGAATCAAACGCCTGATTGAAACTGGTCAGGCGCGGCAGGCAGGCGGCTTTGATTATCAATCTGCCGCCGAGACTGCACCCGCGCAGCGGATGGCATTGATTGCCCAAGCCACTGAGCATGTGCTGCAACAGACGGACGGCAAGCAGCGCTATCTGCTAGCCGTCACGGAACTTTCAAAGGCGTTTGCCTTGTCCGTGCCACATGAGAAGGCTTTGGAAATTCGGGATGAGGTCGGTTTCTTCCAAGAAGTCCGCGCCGTGCTGGCGAAAAGTCTTGGCGGTGATGGCAGCGGAAAATCGCCCGAAGAATTGGATTTGGCCGTGCGACAAATCGTGTCGCGGGCCATTTCCTCCGACAAGGTGATAGATATCTTTGACGCCGCTGGCTTGAAGAAGCCGGACATTTCAATTTTGTCCGATGAGTTCTTGCAGGAAGTTCAACATTTACCGCAACGCAATCTCGCCGTGGAGTTGTTGCAAAAGCTGCTCAACAACGAGCTGAAGATTCGTTCGCAAAAATATCTGGTTCAGTCGCGATCCTTTGCCGAAATGCTGGAGGCCACCATCCGCAAATACCAGAACCGCACGATTGAGGCGGCGCAGGTCATTGCGGAGTTGATCGAACTCGCCAAGAAAATGCGCGAAGGCCATCAACGCGGCGAGAAACTTGGGCTGACCGATGATGAAGTCGCATTTTACGATGCGCTGGAAGTCAACGACAGCGCGGTGAAAGTCCTCGGCGAGCCGACATTGAAAGACATCGCACGGGAATTAGTCACGCACGTCCGCAAAGGCGTCACGATTGACTGGACACTGCGTGAGGCGGCCCAGGCGCAAATCCGCGTCATTGTCCGCCGCATCCTCCGCAAATACGGCTACCCACCAGACAAACAGGAGAAAGCTACGCAAACAGTGTTGGAACAGGCAAAATTGCTTTGCGCCGACTGGGCAGTATGAGGTTCCAATGAAGAGTCACTTGGAAGCGACGATGGAGCAAGATTGGTGGTGGCGCGATAAAAACAGCCGCATCAGCCTCCTGTTGAAGTTGCTTGTTTTGGAACGCAAAGATGCGGATCGAGCCGCATGGCTTTATGAACTGGCCCGCAGGGAAGCAACCACACAGAAGCTGCCGCCTTTCAACAAACTTCCAGACGAAGTGTTCCTGAAATGGGTCGAGTGCTTTGGAGAGACTGAAGACCCCACAAAAAAAACCCATCGCTCGACCGGGATATGGAATCTGATACCCCAGCCCGGCTGGACGCGGCCGGCGCCGATTGAGTGGAACCTGCATGCGCCCCTTAATAGCGTGGTTCGCGATTTCAAGATGTTTATCGCCTTGGAAAAGTTTCATCAAAACATTCGCCCCTCAGAGCAGGGACCAAAAGGAAAAGTCTCCCGGAACAAGGGCAGGAAGAATCGTCCGTTTAGCTGGGCCTGGCCTGAACTCATGGATCGAGTGGCAGCGAAGGAGAAATTGAACAGCAGCGAGCGGAGTTCACTCTCGGAGGCAAGGAAAGCGGCGCGCGCATTTCTTGCTTCACAGCCGGAGCTTCGCATGGTGTTAATGGGTGTAGAAAAATGCGGAAATTAATCCTCAATTTGTATCCGCGTTGACGGTACCACGGCTTGCTGGTTTAGGCTGGCAGCATGATTCTGATTCCAGTCAGTTCAAGCTCGATTTGTGCGGTCGGCTACGACGGTTACACCTTGGCGGTGCTCTTTCACCGCAGCGATACGGTTTATGACCATCCCGGCGTGCCGCTCGCGGTTTATCTCGGCCTGATAACGGCCTCGTCCATGGGCGCGTTTTACAACCGCCACATTCGCGGAAAATACCGGTGACCACCCATGCCACCCGACGAAATCAAACAATCGTTGCGCCAGATCGCCGCCGAAGCGGCGGAACTGAAGGAGGCCGTCGGCGGGAGGCTCACCGACGTGATTGCCGATTGGGTGGCGCCGCAATACGCGGTGGCCGCGCGCGAGCAACTGGCTAACGCGGCCAACGCCGAGGAGCGCTGGAAGGTGTTACGCCTGGTGGCCAATGACCTGGCCGCTTTGCGGCGCGGCGATAATTCG
>JANYBF010000067.1 GCA_025360895.1 Verrucomicrobiota bacterium | reverse complement strand
GTCGTCCACGGACTTGATGCCGCCGCCGACGGTGAGTGGCATGAAGCATTGATCCGCCGTGCGCTCAATCACGTCCACCATCGTGCCGCGCCCGTGCGCGGTGGCGGTGATGTCGAAGAACACCATTTCGTCCGCGCCCTGTTCGTTGTAGCGCAGCGCGAGTTCGACGGGATCGCCGACGTTGCGCAGGCCGCCCTTTTCGGCGACGCCGAACTGGACGCCGCGGGTGACTTTGCCGTCGTGAACGTCGAGGCACGGAATGACACGTTTGGCCATCATGTCGAAACATTGAACCGGCGCGGCGGGCGCGAAGCAATCAATTTGCGGGAGGTGGCGGTTGTCGCGCTGCGACAACCGGCGTCGCGGGCAGCGGCGCAATTCTTCGGTAATATCGAACGATTCACCAAATTCCTTCCGCCCGCTGTTGCGCGGGCGGAGTTTTCGCAGCGCGAAAACTTCCACCACCTAATAGGCATGAGCAGCTTGTGGGACGCCGAAAGTTTGAACACCAAGCCATTTACGTCTAGCCCCTTTCGTGATAACCTAGCCTGACGAATAAAGACCGCCTCTGGTCGTCGAACCCACTGGCATTATGAAAAAGCTACTTTTGACCTGTTTGCTGAGTGCCTCACTGCTTCCGGCGCGGGCACAATTGTTCAGTCCGGAAGCCTTCTCTGGCGCGGCGATGGGAGCGATGATTGGCGGGATCGCCGGGGGCAGTAGTTATTCCCACGGCTGCGGCTCTTACAATCAGTTTTCCGGCCAGGGTGCGGCCATCGGTGCGGGTATCGGTCTTCTGGCCGGCGCGCTCGTCGGGGCCGCAAATCAAAACGCCGCCTATGCCGAGCAGTCCGTTGCCTACGCGCCGGCACCGGTGGCGACGCCCGGCTATGGTTACGGATCCGCCTATACTTATTACGCGCCCAATGCCTACACCGCGCCGGGCTATTACTATCGGCCCAATCGTCCGAACTACGCCGTCGGCGGGACGTTGCTGGGGGCGGCCTCCGGGGCTTTGATTGGCGCGGGCAGCGATCAGGCCGGCAAAGGGGCCGCCATCGGTGCGGCGGCCGGGTTGGTCCTCGGAAGCGTCGCCCAGATCGCAGCGAAGAATCAGGAGCAAAAGCTGGTGGCGGCTCAAACTACACCGCAACCGGTGAGCGCGGCTGCCACGCAAGACTCAAGACCTCAGATTCAAGACTCAGCCGCCCAGATCACCTCGCAGCCCGTCGCCACCTCGACCTATTACTGGTCAACGCGACCGCAAATCGCCGACGCCCTGCGGGTGCCGGACGCGCCGACGTTTTGACCCCAATCTTTAACCACGGATGAACACGGATAGACACGGATTCCCGAATCACCATAGCGCGCTTGTTTCCGCTCCTTATCCGTGTTCATCTGTGCCCATCCGTGGTTGAATTAGAATTTTAGCCAACATCAAAATTATGAAAGCCATCACCAAACTGTTTCTTCCCCTCACTCTGACCGCGCTCGTCTCGGGCTGTGCGTCCAGCGGCGTCAAGAATCCTTCGGGCACCGGGGTTACGCGCATGAACGCCGACGAAGCGGGCTTTGTCGGCGGTACGGGCATCGAATCACAGGACCTTGTAAGCGTCGCGGACAAGATGTCGCGCAGCATCCTGGGCATCCCGCAGATTGCCAACGCCCCCACGCCCCCGATCATCGTGCTCGACCCGGTGGAAAATAAAACGCGCTTCCCGATCAACAAGGACATCTTCCTCACCCGCATCCGCACGCAGCTCAACTCGAAGTCTGCCGGCAAGGTGACCTTCCTGGCGCGCGATCGCATGGCGGCATTGGAAAAGGAGCGCAACCTCAAGCGCGAAGGCGCAGTGACGGCGACCAGCGATCCGGCGAAACAGGAATTCCTGGGCGCGAATTATTTCCTGACCGGTTCGCTGGAGGGATTATCCACGCGCACGAAAGCGGGCACGAGCGATTACATCCTCTATGCGTTTCAACTGATTGACGCGCGCACCAGCGCCATCGTCTGGGAAGACTCGGCGGAAATCAAAAAACAGGGCCTAGAAGACGCGGCATATCGGTAGAGCGGAATCAAATTCGCCAAATGCGCTCGGTCATAATTCA